>JBGPMB010000001.1:0-88354 GCA_041486775.1 Candidatus Eiseniibacteriota bacterium
ACCGTGACGATCTCGTCCACCAGGCGCCGGGCGGCCTCGAGTGGGATCGCCCCGACGAAGGGAGGCGTCATTCCGTCCGCGAGCGTGTTCGCGGGGCGGGTTACCGGGACGGGCTTTCCCTTCTCGAGCGCGGGCGTGAGACCCGGCCCGGCGGCAAGCTCCACGGCGATGACCCGGGTCTTCGGCAGCATGGCCTTGATCGCGCACGCGACGCCGCACATGAGACCGCCGCCGCCCACGGGCACCACCACCGCTTCGACCTCGGGCAGGTCCTCCGCGATCTCCAACCCCGTCGTGCCCGCGCCGGCCAGCACGACCGGGTCATCGAAGGGATGAACGAAGGTCGACCCGCGCGCCTCCTGCTCCTCGTGGAGCTTGTCGAAGAGGGTGGCGCGATCCGCGTGGAGGATGACCTCGGCCCCGTAGCCTCGCACCGCGTCGAGTTTGGATCGGGGAGCGTCCCGGGGCATGACGACGGCGCAAGGCACGGATACCTGCCGCGCCGCCCAGGCCACGGCCTGGGCGTGGTTTCCCGCCGAGACGGTGATGAGGCCCCGGGCGCGCTCGGCGGATGAAAGGCAGAGAACCTTGTTCAGCGCTCCGCGCGGCTTGAACGAGCCGGTCTTCTGGAAGCTCTCGCACTTGAGAAAAAGGCGTACGTGGGCGCGTTCCCCGAGCGAGGAGGCCGAGAGGATCGGCGTCCGATGCACGCGGCCCCGGATCCGCTCGGCGGCGGCCCGAATGTCCGACAATTCGATCAGGTCCACGTCCGTCCACGGGCTTTGGAGGGAATTCGGCGTAAGCGCGAAGGGTAGCACAAGCCCCTTGTGGAGGGCGGCTCCCGGTGGCATGGTTAGCCCCTTCGACCCGGCTCGCTTCGGTCCCGGAATCCACCCGTCATGAGCCTTCGCTCACGCGGTCTACGGGCTCTCCTCTGCTTCGCCGCGTTGGCGCTCGCCCCGGCACGCCCCGCTTCGGCCGCCGAGCCCGTCCGGCTCCGCGTCGACCTCACGGAGGCCCCGCGCCGGATCCTCCACGCGCGCCTTCAGATTCCGGTCCGTCCCGGCCCGGTCACCCTCTTCTATCCGAAGTGGATCCCGGGCGAGCACGGGCCCACGGGGCCGATCCAGAATCTCGCGGGGCTTACCGTGTCCGCCAACGGGAAGACGCTCCCGTGGGAGCGGGACAAGGTCGAGATGTACGCCATCCACGTCGTCGTGCCCGAGGGGACGGCGACCCTGGACGTGTCTCTGGATTTCCTTCTCTCCGGAGACCAGCAGGGCTTCACCTTCGGCGCGTCCTCGACGTCGAATCTGGCCGTGCTGAGCTGGAATCAGGTTCTCCTCTACCCGACCGGCGTTCCACTCGAGACTTTGGTCTACGAGGCCTCGATCAAGCTCCCGGCGGGATGGGCATACGGAACCGCTCTTCCCGTCGCGCGCGAGTCCGGGGGCTGGATCGAGTTCAAACCCGCGCCCCTCGTGACCCTCATCGATTCTCCGGTCAATGCGGGCCGCTATTTCCGGACGGTTCGCCTCGCGCCTGAGATCACGCCGCAGCATCTCCTTAATCTCGTGGGGGACAGCCGCGAAGCGATCGACATCCCGCGCGAGGAGGAGGAGCACTACTCGAGGCTCATCCGCGAAGCCTTGGCGCTCTTCGGCGCGCATCATTACCGCGAGTACCACTTCCTCTACACGCTGAGCGACCACGTGCCCTATTTCGGGCTGGAGCACCACGAGTCCAGCGACGACCGCGGTCCGGAGCGCTCGTTGATCGACGCGGACCAGGAGCTCCGCATGGCCGACCTCCTGTCGCACGAGTTCGCGCATTCCTGGAACGGCAAGTACCGGCGTCCCGCCGACCTGACGACGCCGAACTACGAGGCGCCGATGCAGACGGACCTGCTCTGGGTCTATGAGGGGCTGACCCAGTATCTGGGCTGGATCCTCGCCGCGCGCAGCGGGCTCCTGAACCCGGAGCAGGCGCGCGCCTACCTCGCGGAAACCGCCGCCTACCAGGACAAGGAGCCGGGGAGGGCGTGGAGACCGCTTCTCGACACCGCGATCTCAGCCCAGTTCCTCTATGAAAGCGACTGGGCGTGGACCGGCTGGCGACGAAGCGTCGATTTCTACGACGAGAGCCTCCTCTTCTGGCTCGAGGCGGACGCGATCATTCGCTCGGAGAGCAAGGGCCAACGATCCCTCGACGATTTCTGCCGCCGGTTTCATGGCGGCGCGAGCGGGCCGCCGATGGTGAAGCCGTACACGTTCGACGACGTCGTGGCGGCGATGAACGAAGTCCAGCCCTACGACTGGCGGGGATTCTTCAAGGAGCGGGTCGATGCCGTGCAGGCGCGCGCGCCTCTGGGAGGGATCACGCGGGGAGGGTGGAAGCTCACGTACGCCGATTCCGCTTCCGCCTATCACTCGAGCCTCGAAAAAGCGCGGAAGCGCTTCGATTTCAGGTACTCGCTCGGCCTCTTTCTCGACGACCAGGGAGTGGTCGTGGATGCCTGGCCCAAGACCCCGGCCGCCCTGGCCGGGATCTCACCCGGGGTGAAGCTGATCGCGGTGAACGGCAGGCAGTGGACGGAAGACGTCATGCACGAGGCGATCCGCGCGGCCGCGCGTTCCCGCGCTCCGATCGAAATCCTGGCCAAGAACGGGGAGTTCTACGCGACGTACAAGATCGACTACCGGGGGGGAGAGCGTTACCCGAAGCTCGTGCGCGTCGAAGGCTCGCCGGATCTCCTGGATCAAGACCTGGCACCCAGGGTCCCGCCCGGGGGCGAGACGAAGCATTAGGGAGCGTGGATTCTCCGCCGCGCGAAGTCCACGGCCTTCCGTGCGGTCCAGAAGCCCAGCGCCGCGCCCGCCACGACGTCGCTCGACCAGTGCTCGCCGTCGCGCATCCGAGACCAACCCACCAGACCCGCCAGCGGATAGACCACGTAGGGGACCCACCGGGCCGAAGTCTCCTTGTCGATGGCGGCGGCGATCCCGAAGGCGAGCGCCGTGTGTCCCGAGGGAAACGAGGCGTTTCCCGAGAACGGACGGACCACGCCCGGGTCGCCCGGTGTCTGGTACGGCCGCGCCCGGCCCACCGCGAGCTTCACCACGCTGACCGCGACGGATGCGGCGACGGCGCCTTCGGCGATTCTCACCAGGGAAGCGGCGCGATCGGAACGATGCTCGAAGGCGTCCGCGGCGCGAACCACGAGGAACGCGGGGACCAGGTAGAGCGGGTTCCCGAGTCGCTCGCCGGCGTGCGACGCGCCCACCGCGAAGGCCCCGTTGTTCTCCGGCGCCTCCTCGGCGGCCCAATGGTCCAGGCGCGTCGCGAGCGCGACCGAGGTCACGGTGGCGGCCGCGAACCAGGCGTCGCCGCGCGTGAAGAGCGGATGGCCGGATGCCGCGCCGGCGGACCACGTGTCGGGGGACCGTGGGAGTGCCGCGGTGGAGTCGGAGGGGTTCGCCGAAGCCTGCGTGGCGGAGCACACGCAGGCGAGGGCGAGGATCGGAAGAACGGACCGGAGTCGGCGCACGCTCCTGGAACCCCGCGGAGCGGGATCCTGCTCCCTAGGAATCGGGATTCGCCTTCGCGGGGCGCTGCCCCATCCGCGAGTGCACCATCGCCGCGCAGCTGTCGCACCCCTTCCGGGTGCGCCGCTTGACGAGCCAGCGGCGGAAGAGCCAGGCGACTGCCGCCAGGGCGGCGAGCGCTACGATCAGGTCCTGCTGCCAGCCCGGCATCCTCATCCGAGCCCCAGCGCTTTCCCGCCCTGGAAGACCGCGAAGGAAGCGACCCAGGCGAGCGCGTTCATCATCAGCACCATGAAGATGGGCCAGCGCCAGGAGTTCGTCTCCCGGCGCACGACCGCGACTGTGGACATGCACTGGCACGCCAGCACGAAGAACACCATGAGGCTCACCGCCATGAGCGGCGAATACGCCCGCTCTCCCGTCCGCGGATTCTCCGCGTGGCGGAGCTTCTCCCGGAGTGATACCGAGGTCTGGTCGGCGTCCCCGAGGTTGTAGACCGTCGCCATGGTGGAGACCATGACTTCACGGGCGGCGAAGGAGGAGAGAAGCGCGATCCCGATCTTCCAGTCGAATCCCAGCGGCGCGATGGCGGGCTCGATGAGACGTCCCGCGCGGCCGGCGAAGGAGTCGCGGAGTGAAACGCCGGCGATCTCGTTCCGGAGCTGTACTACCTCGGCTCCCTGTGCGTTCGCGGCGCCCCGTTCCACCGCCTCGAGCCGCTTCTCCAACGGCTTCACCTCCGCGGTCTTCGGGTAGGACGCCAGGAACCAGAGCACAATCGAGACCGCGAGGATTACCGTCCCGGCCTTCTGCACGAAGAGCCCCGCGCGGTCCCGAACGGTGAGGAGCACGGAACGCCATGAGGGCACACGGTAGGGAGGCAGCTCCATCACGTAGAGCGGTCGGGGCCCCCGCAGCGCCGTGCGCTTCAAGACCCACGCCACGAGCACCGCCGCCAGGATTCCCATCATGTAGAGCGAGAAGAGCACGAGACCCGGGAGGCTCAGGAAGCCGAAGACCATTCTGTTCGGGATGAAGGCGCCGATCAGGAGCGCGTACACGGGCAGCCTCGCGCTGCAGGACATGAAGGGCGCGATGAGGATGGTGGTGAGCCGGTCGCGACGGTTGTCGATGGTTCGGGTCGCCATGATCCCCGGGATCGCGCACGCGAAGGACGAGAGGAGCGGGATGAAGGCGCGCCCCGACAACCCGACGCCGCGCATGAGGCGGTCCATGATGAAGGCCGCCCGGGCCAGGTATCCCGAGTCCTCCATCAAGGCGATGAAGAGGAAGAGGATCGCGATCTGGGGCACGAACGTCACCACGGCGCCGACCCCCGCGATCGCCCCGTCCACGACGAGCGACCGGATGGGCCCCGCCGGCAGCAGGGGCGCTAAGGCGCGGCCCAGCGCGGAAACGCCGGCGTCGATGGCGTTCATGATCGGGGTCGCCCAGAGGAACATGGACTGGAAGATCACGGCCATCAACGCGGCGAAGAGGATCGGGCCCAGGATCCGGTGCGTGAGCACGCGGTCGATGCGCTCGCGCACCGAGGTCTCGGGCTTGAGCCGGAGCGTGGAGCGCCGGATCAAGTCCTCGATGGTCCGGTAATGGCCGATCGGCTCGTGCGAGCGCCACTCGGGGATCTCCCGGTCGAGGCGCGCGCGAAGGGCCAGGACGTCGCGGCGAACGGGCTGCGGCACCGCGCGCATGAGCGAGTCGTCCTCCCCCTCGTCCAGGAGGAGCGCCATGGCGACATGGAAGCGGCTCAAGCTCGCCAGCGGTCCGCCGCCGGGAAGCACCCGCGCGAGATTCTCCACGGCGGCGCGCATCGGCTCCGGAAGGGTGCGCGTCACCGCGCGCGGGGGCGCGACCTCCCGGTCCATCGCGAGGAGCAGCTCGTGCATCCCGCTTCCGGTGCGCGCGGAGATGGGAACCACCGGCGCGCCGAACGCCCGCTCCAGGAGTGCGGCGTCGACGTCCAGCCCTTCATTCTTCGCCGTGTCCATCATGTTGAGGGCGATCACCACCGGCCGGCCGATCTCGATCAACTGCATGCAGAGGTAGAGCTGCCGATCCAGGCAGGTGGAATCCAGGACGAGCAGCGTGAGGTCGGGGAGCGGTGTGGAGGCCTGCACGCCCAGGAGAACGTCCCGCACCACGACCTCGTCGGGGGAGCCGGGGCGGAGGCTGTACGTGCCCGGGAGGTCGAGCACTTCCACCGTTCGGCCCGAGGGAAGCGGCACGAAACCCGCCTTCTTCTCCACGGTCACGCCCGGATAGTTGGCGACCTTCTGCCTCAACCCGGTGAGCTTGTTGAAGAGGGTGGATTTCCCGCAGTTGGGCCCGCCGGCGATCGCGACCAGCTTGCGCCGGGTGCGGCGTCCCGGTTCCGGGTGGCGTTCCGCGTCCTTCAGAGAGGGCTGGGCGGTCGCCAGATCAGATGGGATCGACATCGATGCGGTCCGCCTCCGAGCTCCGGATGGAGAAATGGGTGCCGCGAAGCCGGAGCTCGATCGGGTCGCCCATCGGGGCGCGCCGCACGAGCGTGACCGTCGTTCCTGGAACGAAGCCGAGCTCCATGAGACGGTGGAGAAGCTCCGGCTCGCCGCCCACCCGACGGACGACGGCGCGGGTTCCCGCTTTGAGCTCGCCCAGCTTCCGGGTTCGCCGCTCGGTGCGGCCGCGCGGGGTCATTCGGCCACTCCTTCCCCGAACTTACCGGCGAGCCCCGGAAAGGTTTCCGCGAGGCAGCGCCCGCTCTTGCACACCGGGCACTCCTTGGAGGTCTGCTTGCTCGCGCACCGGTGCTGGTAGGCGCGGAAGGCGTCGCGGAAGCGCTCGGCCGTGGGATCGTCGGATCCGATGAACGCGGTCAGGCGAAGGAACTGGATCATCGACTCGGGCCCGACCAAATGCTCGATCATGCACGCGTCCTCGTAGGCGATCTCCTCGGGGACGCGAAGGATGTGGGTGAAGAACATCGTGAGGACCTGGCGGTTGCCCTCGGTTTGGCGAGCGAGACGCCGTCCATCCTCCGTCAGCTCGACGCATCCATAGGGCTCGTGGGTCACCAGTCCGCGCGAGGAAAGCGAGCGGAGCATGCCCGTGACGCCGCTCTTGGATACCCCCAGGCGATCGGCGATATCACCGACCCGGGCGTGTCCTTTTTCCTCCTTGAGGCCGGCCACCGCCTGGAGATAGTGGGCCATGGAGTGCGTCAACTCTTTGCCGCTGAATCGTTTCCAGATCTCCATCGACGCCTCCACGAACCGGACACAGCATGCTGAATAAAGTTCAGTATGCTTAAATATCGGCTACGGGGAAGCAATGTCAAGGGAGACTTGAGTACCACGTGGCCTTTACCTGTGCTCCAGGTAATACAGCGCGCCGAACGCGAGTCCCAGGAGGATGAAGGGAAGCGCCAAGCGTCGCGCGCATCGCCAGGGCTTCGTCCAATCCGCCGTCGCGAGGAAGACCAGGAGCGTCGGCGCCATCGCCGCGATGGAGAGCTGGAAGATGTGCGCGCCCGTGCCTTCGTCCGGCTGGGGCGGCTGGTTGTATCCGATGAGTATCGGACTCAGCGCCATGAGAGGTAAGACGATGAGGACCCTGCCGGCGACGCGATTGACTTGCTGCGTGGTCACAACCCGAACCAGATCTTGCGGTGAAAGGGGCTCAGCTCGTGCCCGATCAGGAACGAGGATTCCGGGTCCGCGTTTCCCACGAAGAGCCGGGCTCCGCTCACGTCCTCGGGGAGATCGAAGACCAGCTCCGTGAGATAGGACTCGCCGGGAACGAGCGGGCGGGAGAGCGGCGTCGACGGGACGCCCGCGTCCCCGAGGGCGCGCGCGCCCGCCGGCGAGAGCTCGAAGCGCCGGCCGGTGGCATCCACGATGTAGACCTGCCGCGGATTCGGGTAGAGCGGCGCGTCTTTCGGGCGCATCGGCGAGATGGTGCTCTCGTCGAACCAGGTCTTCAGCGAGATGACGTAGAAGGTCCCGGCCGCGCGCACGGGCCGCGCGTGGTTTCCGAGCGTTTTCGACGTGACGACGCGCTCCACCGAATACGCCAGGTGGCAGTCGATCTCGCAGAAGTACTTCTTCGCGCCGTGGGGGAGGACCCGCTCCTGGCTCGTGAGTGAGGCGCCGAGGAGCAGTGTCGCGTATCCTGCCGGGATCGCGAGCAGGGCGATGGCCGCCCCGAGGCGGACCCTCGCGTGATTCCGGGCGACGCCGTAGACGAGGACCGCCGCGGACAGCATCCCGGCCAGGATGGAGCCGAGGAACAAGAGGACGACGATCGGAGCGTACGAGGGCATGAGCACCATGAGAAGCACTTTATGATACAAAGTTCATCCTGTCAAGCCCCTCTCGTAGGCGCGTGCACCCCTTAGCGCTTCCGACCCTCCTCGTCCTGATCGCCGCCGCCTTCTTCGCGGGCGCGGTGGACGCCGTCGGAGGGGGCGGGGGTCTCATCATGGTCCCGGCCCTGCTCGCGGCCGGGCTCCCGCCGCACCTGGCTCTCGGTACCAACAAAGGGCAATCCATATTCGGGTCCATGGCGGCGACGGTCCGCTTCGCGCGCGGGGGACTGGTGGACGGGCGCATCGCGCGAGTCACGTTTCCGGCGGCATTCGTGGGCGCCCTGGCCGGATCGGCGCTCGTGCTGGTACTGAAGCCCGAGGTGCTGCGCCCGCTCGTGCTCGTTCTCCTCGTGGCGGCGGCCGTTCTCGTCACCGTCATGAGGCCGCGATCGAAGGAGGACTCTCGAGGCCCGAGGGCGGGTGCTATGCGGATCGCGGGCTCGATCGCCCTTCTCGTGGGGGTCTACGACGGGTTCTTCGGCCCGGGATCGGGGACCTTCTACATCGCCGGATTCGTGGGGCTCCTGGGGCTCTCGATGGCGCGCGCCAGCGCGGACGCCAAGGTGGCCAACTTCGCCTCGAACCTCGCGGCCATGGTGCTCTTCGCGCACCGCGGCGTCATCGTGTGGGCGATCGCGCTCCCGCTGGCGGGAGGCCAGATCCTGGGAGGCTTTCTCGGCGCGCACTTCACCGTGCGTCGAGGTGACCCGCTCGTGCGCGTGGTGGTCTTGGCCGTCGTGCTCGCGCTCGTGATCAAGGTCGGGCGCGATCTCTACCTGGCGCGGTAGCTGGACCGCTCCGCGGAGGGAATCCGTGCCTGGCACGCCTGAGCCGTTTCTCGCGGGACGCCGCGGACTGAGGCTCCTCTTGCTCGGAGGCGTCACCGTTCTCACGCTTCTTCCGTTCACCGGAAAAGCGTTCCACATCGACGATCCGATGTACATCTGGGCGGCCAAGCAGATCCAGAGCAAGCCGCTCGACCCGTACGGGCTGGAGGTCAACTGGTACGGGTTTCCGATGCGGATGTCGGACGCCAACAAGAATCCGCCCCTGGCCTCCTTCTACATCGCGGGGACCGCCCGGGTGTTCGGCTGGGGGGAGCGAGCCCTGCACTTCGCGTTTCTCGCCCCAGCCGTCATCGTCGTCCTCGGAACGTACCTGCTCGCGGAGCGCCTGTGCCGGCGGCCGCTCCTCGCGGCCTTCTGCACGCTCTTCACGCCGGTATTTCTCGTTTCCAGCACCAACGTGATGTCGGACATCCCGATGCTCGCCTTCTGGGTGCTCGCGGCGTACTTGTGGCTCGCGGGGTTGGAGCGCAGGTGCGCATGGCGCCTGCTCGCCTCGGCCGTGCTGATGACGCTGAGCGCGTTGTCGAAGTACTACGGGATGGCCTTGGTCCCCCTGCTTTTCATCTACACGCTGCTGGAGGAGCGCGGACCGCGATGGACTCTGGCGTATTTCCTCGTGCCCGTCGTTCTTCTCGGCGCCTACCAATGGGCCACGCTCTCGTTGTACGGACGCGGTCTCCTCCTCGACGCGGCGTCGTACGCAACCGATCTGCCGTCCCAATGGGGGAAGTGGTCGATCGCGAAGCTCCTGATCGGTCTCGCCTTCACCGGCGGATGCCTGGGCGCCATCTGGCTCTTCGCGCTCTGGAGATGGTCCCGGTGGGCCTGGCTCGCGGCCGCGGCTGTGGGCGCGACGGTGATCATCACATCGGCGGTCACTCGCAGCATCGCCGGCAGCGCCATGCATGTCACCGAGGAAAACGTGTGGACCTCCGCGGCGCTCCTCGGAGTCTTCGCGACAGGCGGGGCCGTCCTGCTCGCGACCGCGGTCGAGGAAGTCGTGAGGCGGCGGGACGCGGACTCTTGGCTGCTCTGCCTCTGGATTCTCGGGACATTCGTGTTCGCCGCGGTCGTGAACTGGACGACGAGCGGGCGGTCGATTCTCCCCATGGTTCCCGCCGTCGCAATCCTGGTCGCACGGCGGATGGAGGCGCCAGGGAGAAAAGAGGCGCAGCATCGGCTCGGAACGATCGCCGTCACATTGTGCTCGGCGTTGCTGGCCGTCGGGGTCGCCCGGGCAGATCTGACCTACGCCAATAGCGCGCGGGAGGCCGCGCGGAGAATCCATGACAAGTACGCGGGTGGGACGCACGCCGTGCTGTTCGAGGGGCACTGGGGTTTCCAGTACTACATGGAGGCTCTGGGCGGGAAGGCGGTAAATCTGTCAGCCCCCTCCGCGAAGCCAGGGGACATTGTCGTCGTTCCGGAAAACAACTCGAGCGTCTACTGGCCCAAAGAGGCGACGTCGACGCTTGTGGAGACGATGGAGGTTCCGTCCAGCACGTGGATCGCGACGATGCGCACCGAGCTGGGCGCCGGTTTCTATGCCGACCAGATCGGCCCACTGCCGTTCGCGGTGGGGAAGGTTCCGCCCGAGCGGTACTACATCTTCAGGGTCGCGCCCGTGAAGAGGTGAGGGCACGATGCCGCCGAAACTCTGCTAGCATCCTGCGCCATGGCCGACCGCCTTGATCAGGAGCTCGCCTCGTTTCGAGGACTGTGGAAGGGCGGATACTGGGCAGCGGATCCACTACGCCCTCAAGGCAGCGCGTATGGGGTCTTCGGGCAGATGGGCACGTCCCACGCCACGTACCTGCGCTGCATCAAGCCGTATGTGAACGAGCAATCCACCGTGCTGGAGATCGGCCCGGGGAGAGGCGCCTGGACCAAGACTCTTCTTCGCGCCAAGCGCGTTCATTGTCTGGATGCCCTGTCCGCGGAACACAATGGATTCTGGGAGAACATCGGAAGGCTCGCCCATGTGACCTATGAGCAGGTGCGGGACTTTTCATGTGAGTCCCTACGAGACGACTGCTTCACCTACGCATTCTCGTACGACGCGCTCTGTCACGTGTCCTTCGAAGGAATCACCGCCTACGCCAAGAACCTGTTTCCGAAACTGCGCGCGGGGGCCAACGGCTTCTTCATGATCGCCGACTACGAGAAGTACAACTCCTTCGTGGCGGCTCTGGATGAGCACAGCGCGCTGGCAACACTGCTGCCGAAGAACAGGATGCCCTGGCTCAAGGCGCTGTGGCGGCCCATCAATCGTTTCTACGCGAGGCGATACGGGCTGCGCCCTCTCGATATCCGGGAGGACGATACTCCGAGACCGGGCCGCTGGTATCACGCGGGGATGGGTCGCACCTGCGCGTTACTGAAAGACGTGGGCTACGAGGTCCTGGACGAGGATGTTGGAACGGACTTCCGCAGCCCCATCATCCATTTCTCAAAGCCATAAGCCGCAAGAGCCTGCGCGTGAATCCGCTCCCATCCTGAACGGAAGCCAAACGTTTCATCGGCACCGAAACGAACGTCCACCGTAGACAGGAGATAGGGCCGTTCGTGACGGCCACCCGTTCAGGATCTGGTAAGCCGCGGAGGAGATTCTCCAAAGGAATGAGCGTGATCGACGCCTTCCGGTCACATGGTCCGGGGTGGCCGGAGGAAGGCATACCCGGTTGGGGCGAACGCATCGTCCTCGCGATGGCGGTCATCGCTCAAGTCGTGCTCCGGGTCTGGTACGTCCTGAATCACCGCGCCGATTTCGACGAACCCCAGCATTTGCATGTCGTCTGGGGCTGGACCCAAGGCCTGGTGCAGTACCGCGACCTCTTCGACAACCACGCGCCGCTCTTTCACCTGACGATGGCTCCAGCGGTCGGCGTACTGGGCGAGCGTGCCGACCTTCTGATTCTCGCCCGCTGGATGATGCTTCCACTGGTCGGCTTGACGTTGTGGGCGACGTATCGTATCGGCCGGGCGCTCTGGTCACCTCGGGTTGGCTTGTGGGCGGCTCTGCTGGCCGGGTTCGTACCAAGCTTCCTACTCACTTCCACGGAATTTCGCACCGATGTCCTCTGGATGACAGGATGGATATCGATGCTCGCGGTACTCCTATGCGGACCGTTCGCCCCGCGGCGAGCCGGGTTTGCGGGACTGCTCCTCGGACTGACCTTGGCGACATCGCTCAAGACGACGATCTTGCTCTTGGCCCTCGTCATGGCAGCGATGGTCACCGGTGTTCTCTGCCGGCGCGAGAGAAGCCGCGCTCTTCCGCATGGATTGTGGCGATCCGTCGCGTGGATGGCCGTGGGGAGTACGGTCGTCCCGCTGCTGGTCCTCGCCGTGTTCTGGCGCCTGCACGCTCTCCGATCGCTCGTGTATTGCACCGTGGCATACAACCTCGTGCCCAACCTCGGGCTTTGGCAGACAGCTTCCCACCGGATTTGGATCCTCCCCGCAGCGTTCCTGATTCTGATCGGATTCTTGATCGCCCTCAGGAGAATCCTCGGAAAGCCC
Source organism: Candidatus Eiseniibacteriota bacterium (assembly GCA_041486775.1). Taxonomy (GTDB): domain Bacteria; phylum Eisenbacteria; class RBG-16-71-46; order SZUA-252; family SZUA-252; genus WS-7. Next base: position 12,282 of record JBGPMB010000001.1, read on the forward strand.
CTGCGGCCGGGCCAAGTCCTCGTGCTCCTCATGGCCGGTCTGTATCTGGCTCTTCTCAACGCGTCCTGGCCTCTCATCACGAAACAGGACTTTCTCCCGTCGACGCCTCTGGTGGCCCTGCTCCTGGTCGCGGGAGCGATGTGGCTTGTCACGACTCTCGAGCGGGCGGGGACGCCATTGCGGAGTGCCCGCTTGAGCGTGGCCGTCATGGCCGCGATGTGCGTGATCGACGTCGTGGCGTTGTGCCAGGGTCAGCTTCCATGGCGCAACGCGAATGAGGCGGAGGACCGGATGCTCCGGGACGTCCTACTTGACACGCGACCCGGCGAGCCCATCATGGATACCCGCGGGGAAACGGTGTTCCGGCCGCGCCCCTATTACTACGTCCTCGAGGACGTTACGGAATCGCGGCTGGCGATGGGCCTGCTTCACGACAGGATCGCGGACGACGTTGTGCGGACCCGGACGCATTTCGCAGTGCCCGACACACCGCTCTTCCCACCCCTGGCGCGCCGGTTTCTCAACGAACATTTCCTGCCGTTCGGGGCCTTGCGAGTGCTGGGGAAAGACCTCGGCGACAGTTCCAGCTCAGCCGACAAGCTGCGCCGATTCGACGTGAGCTACACGGAGCGATTCGCCGTCCTCGCCGATGGCGCGATCGGTCGGGGCGCTCTCGATGGCCTCCGCTATCGCGGCCCCACCCTTCTGCGCCCGGGGGTACACTTCTATTGCTGTTCGGGCCGGGAGCGACACGTCCAGGTCGTCTGGGCGGGCGCGCTGGGTCGCAGTCGCGTGGGCGAATCCGCCCCGTGGAGGGCGGATTGATCGAAGTTCGGCGGCGCCTGGTCGCAACGGACCGAGTCATGGTGCTCGCGCCACACCCGGACGACGAGTCGGTCGCGACCGGGGGCGCGCTTCAGGTTGCGGTCTCGGCGGGAGCCGAGGTAAGGGTCGTGTACCTGACCGACGGTGAGGATAACCCCTGGGCGCAACGCGCCACCGAACTCCGCTGGCGCATCTCGGAGCGCGACCGGGTACGCTGGGGAACGCGCCGGCGTCGCGAGGCGGTCGCGGCCCTGAATTGTCTGGGCGTCCCTCCCTCGAGCGTGCGATTCCTGGGATTCCAGGATCAACGCGTCACCGAGGCGCTGATCGGCGGGACGCACGCGGCCGTCGAGCGGCTCGCGGAGGAAATCGCGGGATGGCGGCCCACGTTTCTCTTCATGCCGTCGCTCGAGGATCGACACCCCGATCATGGCGCCACGGGCGTCCTGGCTCGGCTCGCCATGGCTCAAGCACCGTGGAAGGCGTGGCCCCAGGTCTTCGAGTACATCGTCCACGCCCCGGCCGCAGGCGGATCGGGCCGGTGTGATGCCGTATGCGTGCTATCGGGGTCCGAGCGCGAGGTGAAGCGGAGGGCCATTCTTCTGCATGCTTCGCAGTTGAGGCTCCGACGGAGCTTTCTGCTTGGTTTCGCGGACGAGACGGAGACTTTCTCGTGCGGACCGTTCACGCCGGCCGTGAATCACGCGGCGCACCCGCTGCACGTTCTTCAGACAAGAGGGGATCAGTGGTCCTTCGCCGTCCGGCGCACGCCGCATGTCGCCCTCGACCGAGCCACGCTTCTCCTGATCTCCCAGGGCGACGGAGAGATGAGCTCACTGCGCGTCACGTTGCCACGCCGTGCCGGGCTTACTCCGCTGTGGGGCACGGGTCGTGGGAGCATGATTGGTGAGATGGAGGCGCGCCGGGACGGCGCCTCGCTGATGGTGACGATCACGAGCCCAGCCCTGCGCCACGCCGATTTCCGCCTGGCGAAGCTGGACCTGCCCTTGCAACGGAGAATCGGCCTCTTTGACTCTTGGCCCTGGCTGAGTTTCGGCTCCATGCGTGTGCAGGCCACCCAGCCGCGATCCGAATCGAGCACCACCGATTCCAGTGAGCCCGTCGCCACCCTGGTGGAATCTTGACGGGCCGGCGGCTCCGCGTCGCCGTACTGCTCCTGCTCTGCGGTGTCGCCTTCTGGTGGCGCCTGGGGTATCTCGGCCTCATCGACCCGGACGAGCCCTTCTACGCGCAATCGTCCCGCGAAATGCTCGCGGCCCATGATTGGTCCACTCCGCGAATCTTCGACCAGCCTCAGTTCGAAAAACCGATCTTTCTCTATTGGCTTTCCATGGGCTCGTTCCGGATGTTCGGGGACAATGAGTTCGCCGCGCGGGCGCCCGCCGCGCTCTTTGCCACCTTGCTGGTACTCCTCACCTGGGCGTTTGGAGCGAGCGCATTCAGCGGGCGGGCTGCGTTCCTTGCTGCCGTCGTGCTCGCGACGAGCGTGGAATTCCTCGTCTCCGCGCGGATGATGCTGACCGACATGGTATTCGCCGCGTTCGTTTGTGGCTCGGTGTTCTCGCTGTGGCGGGCCAGCGGCGGCGCGCGGCGCCCCGGATTGTGGTTCGTTGCCTCGTGCGGGATGAGCGCTCTCGCGGTGCTGACCAAGGGACCACTCGGACTGCTCCTGCCCGCGCTCGCGATTCCCGCGATGCTCCTCGTGCGAGGGCATCGCCTGTCGGTCCGACCCCTTGCGCTGCTCGGTGGACTGGCGATGTTCGCCGCGATCGCGGTGCCGTGGTACGCGATCATGCTGCAGAAGTTCGGGAGGCCCTATTTCGAAGCGTTCTTCATCCACGAAAACGTGGAACGGTTCTTCCACGCGGAACATCGGAACAACAATCACGTCTACTACTACCTCGCCGTGCTCGCCGGGGGCTCGATCCCGTGGATGCCCGCCGTGGCAGCCCTGGCGAGCCCCGCCCGAAGGCGGGCGATGTGGGATGACACGTCGCGCTTTCTAGGCTCCTGGGGGCTCCTCTGCCTCGCCTTCTTCACGCTCGCGCAGTCGAAGCTGCCCAGCTACGTGCTCTTTCTCTTCGTGCCTCTGGCCTTGCTGATCGGGCGGGCTCTGGACTTGCTGCTGCGGGCCGAGGGGCGGAGCCGCCCGGAAGCGTGGGTGATGGGGGCGTTGGGTCTCGCTCAGGTGGTCCCGTTCGTCGTGGGCCCGCGCATGCTGCCGTACCGCGTCCTCGCGTTGCCCCTCGGACTGGTCGCAGGGTGCCTCACCATCGCGCTCGTCCTCCAGACGCGCCGCATCTCGCTCGCGTGGATTGCCGCGAGCGCCTCGAGCTCGATCGTCCTGCTCTTGGTGTGCCTGGCCTGGGCGGGCCCGTCCGTCGACGCCATCCTCTCCACGCGCTCTCTCTCCCGGGAGATCTTGGGGGAGTTGCAACCGTCCGAAACACTCATGACCTCCCCCCTTCTTGCCCGGGGCGTCTTCTATTACACACGACGGCCGGTGACCGTCCTCTCCGACCGCACCCGGCCATTCTTCACACCCCACCCGCTGCCGATCGTCAACGGATTCCGGGGCCTGGGCCCGTACCTGGACCGAGGCGGCTCGGTCCTGTGCGCCACGTCGGGGAGAGATTGGGCACGGCTCAAGGGTGCCCTGCCACGCGACGCGGGGGTCGTGCTCGACTCCGTCGGCGACAAAGTCATCGCCCGCGTATCCACGGTCCGCGCGGCCCTTCCCGGGAATCGCGTTCCATGACCGATAGGGAGGGGCGACAACGCGCGTCTTGATCGTCGAGGATAGCGGTCCGACACGAGACTTGCTCGTGCGTGCGCTCGAGTCCGATGGGGCCACCGTGACGGCGGCGGCTCGCCTCTCGAGCGGTCTACGCCACGCAGCGACCGCGGAGTTCGACCTCATCATTCTCGACCGGATGTTGCCGGACGGCGAGGGCCTCGACCTCTGCCGTCAGATTCGGGCCGAAGGGGTCGCGACCCCGATTCTTTGCCTGAGCGCCATGGCCGAAGTCGCAGACAGGATCGAAGGCCTGGACGCGGGAGCCGACGACTATCTCCGCAAGCCGTTCGCGCTCGCCGAGCTTAGGGCCCGGGTCCGCGCCCTGGGGAGGCGCGCCGGACATACGGCACCGGGGCTTCTGGAGACCGGCTCGGTGCGGATCGACTTCCGGGCGCGTCGGTTCGAGCGTGACCGGCGGGAAGTGCCGCTGACCGCCCGTGAGTGGGCCGTGCTCGAGGCGCTCGTCTCGAAGTCGGGACACCTCGTCGCGCGGCGCGACCTCTTGGAGGACGTCTGGCACGACGCGGGGCGTTCCTCCTCCGAGAGCCTCGACGTCATCCTGAGCCGCCTCCGGCGGAAGCTCGGGCGCGTCGAAGACGGCTGCGCCATCCGTACCGTGCGCGGCGAGGGGTTCGTGTTCGAGACGCGGCGATGAGCACGCGCTCCCTCGTCCAGCGTCTCTCGACGCTCGAACTGATCCTCTCCGGAGCGCTGATTGTCGTCTTCGCGGGGTCGGCGATCGGGCTCTCCGCGCGGACACTCGAGCGGGAGGAAGCCGCATTCCTGAGCAACGCCGCGGTGCAGATGGCCGAGAATCTCGATGGTGAGTGGCAAGAGGAAGGGGATCTCCGCCGCGCGGCCGCCTCCGCGATGGCGGAGGACGAGCCGCCCGGAATCGATTTCGACGTCTTCGACGCCTCGGGTCGCCGGGTCTTTTCGACGCGAACGGCGGCGGGTCCGAGGCCCATCCAGCACGAGCGCTCGGTCAAGGCGCCGTTGCGCCACGGGGGGTGGATTGTCGCTTCGGTCTCGGTCGAACCGCGTCGCCGCGCCATCGCGGCGCTCGCCACCGCGATCGCCTTGACCGCGATTCCCCTCTTCATCGCGGCGGCCTTCGTGAGCCGGCTCGTGGCCCGGCGGGCGCTCCGTCCGCTCTCGCGCATCACCGCGGAAGTCGACGAGGCGACCCGCCGCGGATTCCTCTCCCGGCTCGAACATCCATCCGATCCGGCCGAAGTGGCGACGCTGGCGGCGGCATTCGACCGGCTCTTCGGGCGACTGGACGACACGCTCCGAGCGGAACGGCACTTCACCCAGGACGCGGCGCACGAGCTCCGGACTCCCCTCACCGTCCTTTCGGGCGAATTGGAGTACGCTTTACAAGATTCGTCGCTTCCCGAGAAACATCGCTCCGGCCTGGAGCGCGCCTTTCGAGAGGTGAACGCGCTCGGCGATTTGGTGGAGGCCTTGCTCCTCCTCCGGCGGGCCGACTCGGATCCCCTTCGCGACGGGGAGACGATACCGGTGAACCTGGCGGACGTGGTGCGGGACCTCACGCGGGAATTTGCTGGGCGCCAGCCGCAGCGCGCCGCGGACCTCTCCGTGGAAGCGGCGGATGAGGCGTTCGTCGCCGGGCACGCCACGCTCATCACGGCGGCGATTCGTAACCTCCTCTCGAACGCTTTCAAATTCACTCGCGCCGGCCAACGCATTCGCGTGGCGGTCGCCTCGACCGGCGATCGGTGCACGGTGGTGGTGGAGGACGCCGGGCCGGGCATCCCGCCTCCCGACCGGGAGCGCGTCTTTGATCCTTTCTTCCGTGGTGGAGAAGCTCGAGGCAGCTTCGATGGGGTCGGGCTTGGTTTGCCGATCCTGCGCCGCCTGGCCCGCGCGCACGGCGGCGATGTGCGACTCGATGAGTCGGTGCTCGGCGGAGCCCGATTCGAGCTCTCGCTTCCCGCTTGGAAGCCCGAGGGCGCCATTCAGACTTCGTAACACCTCCTGCCGACAGACCGAGACAGCCCGGACGCTCCGCGCGCACGAGGTTCAGATCGATGCGTGATGGGCGAGTGGCTCATTCGGTGCAGGTCGGAGCTCCAGCGTCATAGACTTGGCCCGCTGGCGGGCCTAGAGTTGTCATGGTGTAGTGCATTCGAGCGAGATCGCGAGCCCGCAGCATGATCAGGGAGAAAATGTGATGGCCGGAAAGCGGACCGCTGGCGCTGCGTTAGCTCTGGTGATCCTTCTTGGCGGCTGCGCGCACGTCGGCCGATTGACCATCGTGCCTCAGACCCTTACGCCCGCCGACACGACCGGGGGACATCATCCAGAGCGGAGCACCTTCCACACAGGGGGACCGCACGCGCTGTTCGGGCCCGACACCCTGATCGGCTTTCAGCCGGGCACCGGTGATTCCTCGCGGCGTTATCTGGGACGCCTGCGCGACGGCTACACGGCCGACACACTCAACATCATCCTCTTGGGCGACAATCGACCGGGCTTTCGCATGGCGCGGCTCAATTCGGAAATGGTCACCATCCAGCAGGGACTCTCTCTCAATCCATTGAGGATCGGCAAAGCGCTGATCACGATTCCCTATGCCTTCGTCAAGGCCATGGTTCCCGATCTGGGTCTCCTGCGCGACATTCCCCCGCAGTTCACGGGTCTGCCCACGTACGGTCGCGAGCACCAGGTCCTGAACGCGATCCTCGCGAAGGTCGACTCCCTCAAGACCCAACACCGGCTCGTCGCCGTGGCGATCAACACCGGGGACCTCGTGTACGATGGAAGGAACCCCGCCCAATGGCAGCGATTCCTGCGCCTCACCCAGCCGCTTTCCTCCCGCGTGCCCTACTTCGCGGTGGCAGGCAACCACGAACAAACCTATACGGTGGAGGGAATCGCGAATTGGCGCGCCGCGACGGGGCTCCCCATCGCCGGAGACCGCATGTACTACTGCTTCGATTCGGCGGACGGCTGGGTGCGTTTCCTCGCGCTGGACTCGAACCCCATCACGATGCCCGGCGTACACTGGTCGAAGGACATTCAGATTAAGTACTCCAAGGAGGAAGTGGACTGGCTGACCGCGCGGCTCAAGGAGCATCGAGGTCCTTCGTTCGTGTTCATTCACAGTCCTCCTTTCTCCGCCGGTTATCACCGGATGGAGTGGGAGATGGATCCGGTCATGCGTGAGCGCCGCGACCAGATCGTGAGGGCGATGCACGAGGGGGGGATTTCGATTCTGGCCAGCGGTCACGAGCACGACTACCAACGCGCCCTGGTCACCTTCCCCGACGGAAGCGTGCTCATCGCCATCGTCCAGGGCGGCGCGGGCGCGCCGCTCCATCCGCTGCCCCCGCCGGCGGAGGCCGCCCGGCTGTTCAGCACGTACAAGCTCGCCGGAGGCGTCATCAAACCGGAAAACGTCTACACGGCGGAGATCAACAATTTCACGTTTCTTCGGTTGTGGTTCGGAGGAGGGGAGCTAGAGACGTACGCGGTCTACAAGAACGGGACCGTCAAGCTGGTGGACCAGCTCAGCATCGACCTCAAACGCTACGGGACCCCGAAAATCGATCAGCACAAGGTGCCGGTCGCCGCCACGGGGCGAGTCGCTCCTTCCGGCATGGAAACCAAAGCGAAGCAGGGCGTGGCACCGGCCAAGACCGACACCACGGCGGCCAGCGAGAGGATCCAGACGCATCCTCCGCCGGGCAAGAAGAAGCCGCCCCGCTGAGCGCCGTGCCTACCCGTGTCTCACCAGGGTTACGAGCCAGTCCGTACCCCTCCGCGTCAACTCGACGCGTACCGGCTTCGCTCCGCTCCCGGTGATGGATACCTGGATCGAGACTCGCGGCGCGCCGATCTCGAGATCTTGAAGAGGCAGAACCGGGTCGGAGAGGTGAACGTGCTTCGGCGTCTGGGCGCGCGACCCTGCCGACTCGATCTCCACATCGTAGGCGCGCGCGCTCGTGAGGCCGATGTCTTGAGCGAGGTCGTGAAAACGCAATTCCTGATCTTGCACCACGAAGAAGTCGAGCGGCGCGAGACGGCCGAACCAATACCGTGCGATCTTGTCCCGACGTTCGATCAGGCTCCGCACCAGGAACTCGCGCGCACGCGGGTCGTCATACTGCGCCGCGTCCACCGCCGCAGCGATTTGACCGTCCGAGAAAGACGCCACGATCTTCGCACCCCAGTAGGCGTCGCCGTCGGTCATCTCGTGATAGGCCAGGTCCGGCACGCCGGGCACGAATTCCCCCGGATCGAAGACCGCCGACTCGAATCTCCCGATCGACGGGATCCCGGTTTCCTGGCGAGCTCGTCTCCACGGCTCGATCACGAAGCCGAGCGTGATGAATCGCCGCGCCATCCAGCCGAAGTCGACGAAGCCCTCGAATCCATCCTGCAGCATCTTGGGGCCGAGGGCGTCCGCCCCGAACGAGGAACCGGGATCGAGGATGTAGTGAGCGACGTGGCCGAGGGAGTCCCGAGTGGAGACGAAGGTATCGAGGAAATCGGCATCCTTCGTGTCCCAGAAGCCGAGCCATGAGCTCACAACGTAGAGCCCTCGCAGCTCGCGACGGTTCGGATGCGAGTACCGGTCGTTGAGGTCGCCGGGCCGCAATCGGAACAAGCTCGGAGATCCCAGGACGTGGCCGGATAGGAACAGGCTCGCGATCGCCGAGTGGGATCCGTCGGGGAAGACGGCGCCCTTGGTCAGCAGTGAATCCAGATCGGCGTCCGTAAGACGCTCGCCCTTGGTCCCGCGCTCCAAGTCTTGGTTGAGCGTGAGGTCACCGCGCTCGAAGCGGACCGGCTCGTTGTGGGGCACGTTGTACCCCGCGGCGTGTAGCAGGGTCCTTGCCACCATGTCGGCGCCCGTGCAGAGCTGCGGATGGCCGGGTGGGTCGAGTTTCACCAGCCATTTCTTCCCGTGGGCGTCCTTGATCTGGAATCCCACGCTCGCGCCGCCGTGCTTCGCGTGCGTGATGGTCCACGGCTTCGCGGGGAGGTACGTGGAGTCCGGCCCCATCCGGAGTTCCGCCACCGGGACGGCACGGATGTGGTTGCGGTTGGTGAACCACGTGGAATTGGGTACCTCGTCGAACGCGTTCACGTTCACGGCATCGCGCCGTGTTTGGGCGCCGAAGGCGCGCGCCACAAACAACATCTTGTCGGGGATGTCGAAGGCGTGCGAGAGGGGCTCGACGATCGCTTCGCGGAACTGATGCCCCAGGAAGTTAGGGTCCCAATCGGGCGGCTGGGGAATCGGGCGCCCGTCGTGGTCCGCCCAGGTGGCGGCGTCCGTTTCCGAGTCCGACGTATCGGGCGCGGCGCTCGAGAACTCGGCCCCCGGCGCAGGATTCTCCGCCGGGGAGCCGAGGACCCCGGCGGGCACGGCGAGCAGCAGCGCCCAGGAGAGAGCCAGAGTCAGAACCGGCCGGGAACGGATCCAGGGACGCATCAGAAGCTGCTTCGCATCGTGAAGGTCCCCTCGAGCCCTTCGACGCTCTCGGCCACCTCGAGTCGGATGGCTGCTTCATTGGTTAGCCCGTAGCGCAATCCGCCGCCGTAGGACCAACGCGCGGCACGGGCCGTGAACGCGCTTGCCTGGGGCGCGACCTCGCCAAGCTCGTACAGGGCGAGCGCGCGGACGCGTCCCCAGACCTCCCAGCGATATTCGATACGGCCCAGCAGAAGTTGCCGGTCCTGGAATCGGTGCGAGGGGTAACCGGCGAAACGCAGATCTCCGTCGCTCTGGACGAGCCTGTCGAACGGCATGGTCGTCGTCCCGCCGACCGGATCGACCCCGGCGTACACTCCGCGAAGCGCGATCACCCGGCGCTTCGCGAAGACGGGTGCGTAGGCGCGTCCCTCCAGCAACCATTGATTGAAATCGGGATCGGCGTCGCGAACACCGGCGGCACGCCGGAACTCGCCACGGCCGTGCACGCCGACCGAGGGGTCTCGTTCGTCGTCGAGCGAGGCGAAATCACCCGTCGCACCGTAGAGAAATTCCTGTGTCGCCTGGTGGTCGTAGGGCAGGGTGCCCGGTGGGAAGACGTCTTCGAGCAAAGGCTGGCCCCGATAGCCGCGACGCGGGCTCAGGGCCGAGTAGCCGCCCACGAGCCGCAACTGTCGGAGCGGCGATGCGCCGAGAAGCAGTGAGGCTTCTCCGCTCGTGCTCTCCAGCAGGAAGATGGAGCGGTCCGCCGCCGATGTCTCGTTGCCGATGCCATAGAAGCGGAGGTTGGGTCTGGAGTCGTAGCCGGCGAGCAGGCGAAAACCGACGGGCCGTCGGGCGCCGATCCGCTCGCTCAACCGCGCGCGGCGGCGATCGGTGGTGGACCACGAGCCGCTGAGGACGAGCTTCGAGTCGCCGGACGGGAACCCGGCCCATGTGATGGAGGGGCCGCCGCCGATCTCGGTCGGGCCGCCGGCCTCGATCTGCGGCGCGACCTTGAGCCCCCCCGCCGCGCGCTTCGGTCCGGGATTCATGAAATGGTCGCCGTAAAAACCCACTGCCACTTCCGTGCCGCGCGCGACGAGCCGCATCGGAAAGAACGCGACCCGGAACGGAAGGCGCAGCGCCGTTTCCCACCGGCGCTCGTGGTCGGGAAGGGCGACACGGGGCCCGTCCGCCGATGGATCTCCGATGTCGGCTACGTTCGGAGCCACCCAGCTGGAATCGCCGAAGCGCGGGTCCGCCCCGGATGCGCCGGCGTGGAAGAGGAGAGAGCAGCCCAGAACCGCGAGGGCCACACGGGGGGTATGCATGAGCTACGGCAGCGGGAGCTTGAAGTCCGCCCGCGCCCACGCGCGCGTGAAGCGTTTCTTCATCGTGAGCGCCTCGGTCACCCGTCCCCTCGCGTTCAGCGCCTCCCCGAGGCCGTAGAGCGACCATCCGTTCGAAGGATAGCGCTTGAGATCCTCGCGGAACGCCGTCTCCGCGTCCGCGGACTTGCCGGCCTTGAGGAGCGCTGACCCGAGCGCCTGGCGCGTGGGGTAGTACCAGGCCGGCGGCTCGTCGTAGTGGAGTGAGTCCTCCGCCGCGACCGCGCCGCGGAAGCTCTCCACGGCCTCCTCGTAGTGCCCGGCCCGCAACGCCATCTCCCCGTCCAGCTCGTCGGTCGCTAGGCGTAGGAGCGGTGCCGCGTGATTGAGCCCTTCCACGGCGTCCGCGGGGATCGCCGCGGCGATCGCGGCGACGCTGTCGCGCTCCGCCAAAGCCTCGTCGGGCTTTCCGGTCGCGGCGAGGGCCAGGCCGCGCGCGTAGTGCCACATCCCCGAGGTATAGCGGAAATCGGGAGGGGGCGCGGGCTCCGCGAGCATCTCCTCCCATTTTCCGAACCGCGCCAGCGCGTAATAGGGAACCGGCAGCCAGAACTCCATCGGCGGCATCATCCGGACCGCTTCGGGCGAGACGTGATCGGCCACGGTGCGGGCCATGCGGATCGCTTCCTTGCTCTGCCCCTCGAACATCATCGCCGCCCAGGCCATGTGCATGTTGTGGACGTAGTACATCATGGGGTAGATGCCCGTCGGCTTCTCCGCCTCGATGTAGGCGTGGTCCACCGCGATGGCCTTGCGGTTCAAGATCGCCGCGTCATTGTAGCGGCCCACCCGCATGTAGATATGGGAGGGCATGTGGACCAGATGCCCCGCGTTCGGTGCCAGCGCGGCCAGCCGGTTCGCGGCCAGGAGCGCGCGTCCTGGCGCGGGGGATTCCTCGACCGCGTGGATGAAGAGATGGATCGCCCCGGTGTGGGAGGGATTCTTCTTGAGCACCCGGTTGAGCGCCGCGATCGCGTCCTCGATGCCGGCCTCGGGCTTGCCGTCGTTCGTCCACCAGTCCCAGGGCGTGACGTCGAGGAGCGCCTCGGCGTAGATCGTGGAGGCGTCCGGGTCGAGGGGGTATTTCGCGGCAAGGTCCCGCATCGCGTCCGCGTAGGCGCTGTCCAGCGCGTGGAGATCCGCCTTCGGGTCGTCCGAGTAGCGCTTCGCCATCGCCTCGATCCAGGCGCGCTCGCGCGGCGTCGCCTTGGCTGCCAGGGCCTTCGCCTTCCCGATCTCGGCGAACGCCTCCTTCTCCCGGTCGGAATCGACCGGGAAATTCACGTTCGGTCCGAGGGCGTAGGCGATCCCCCAGTGCGCCATCGCGCACGAGGGATCGAGCCGCGCCGCTTCCCGGAACGCGCGGATCGCCTCCTCGTGATTGAAGGCGTAACAGAGCCTTAGTCCCTGGTCGAAATACTTCTGGGCCACCGGGGACCGGGTCGTCACCGCGAGGTGCGGCGTCCCGAGACCCGTAATGAGGGGAACAGCGCCTGAGGAGACGCCGGTCAAGCCGGGAAGGCCTAGAAGACAAAGGCTGAGAAGACTGAAGAGAGCGCTCGAAACCGTCCTAAGCCGTCGCATACGACCTCCCTGGCCTTGCGTGTGTTTTCCAACCTGATCCGGTAAGATAGCGGCTTCGCCTCCCTTTCGCAAAGCTCGGAGACCCGTCGCCTCGTGGATCGCCTGTACCAACTTCTCCAGAACCGGATCGAGGGCTCGGTCGCGACGCCCGACGAATTCCATCCGGCCCTGCTGACCAATTTCGGGAACCTCTTTCAATGGACGCCGCGCCTCGTGGTTTCGCCGGCCTCGGCCAAGGACGTGGCCTCGACCGTGGCCTTCGCCCGCGAGAACCGCCTCTCCGTGTCGACCCGGGGGGCGGGGCACAGCCAGAGCCGGATCGCCATCAGCGACGGCGGCATTCTCCTTTCGATGTCCTCCATGAACCGGATCTCCCCGGTCGACCGCTCGGCCAAGACCGTCGACGTGGAGGCGGGGGTGGTGTGGCGCGATCTCGTGCGGCACCTCACGCCCGAGGCGCTGGTGCCTCCCGTGCTCACGAACAACCTGAGCGTCACGGTGGGGGGCACGCTCGCGGTCGCGGGGATCGGGCTCGCCTCCTTCAAGTACGGGACCCAGGGCGACAACGTTCGCGAGCTGGACGTGGTGACGGGGACCGGGGAAACGATCACCTGCGATCGCAAGCGCCACCCGGATCTCTTCTGGGGCGTGATCGCGGGGCTGGGGCAGACCGGGATCATCACCCGTGCGCGCCTGGATCTCCGGGCCACGAAGCCCATGACCCGTACCTACTACCTCCTGTACCACGAGCTCTCTTCCTTCCTCGAGGACGCGAAGCTCGCCATGGACTGCGGGCGCTTCGACGCCATCGAGAGCTGGGCGTCGCCGTGTCCCCAGGGACTGAAGCCGGTGGGGGGACGTCGCCAGCCGTTCGCGCGGTGGTTTTTCCCCGTGCACTTGACGGTGGAGTACGATCCCGGCCACCCGCCCGACGACGCCAAGCTCCTCCGCGGATTGAAGCCCGACGAGCGTCTGTACACCGACGACGCCCCGACCCCCGAATTCTTCGAGCGCATGGTTCCGGTCTTCGATCTCTGGAAACGGGGCGGCACGTGGCGCCACGTCCACGCCTGGATCGAGAGTGTGCTGCCGTGGGAGCGGGCTGTGGATTGCGTGGAGTCCGTGCTTCCCGACCTTCCGCCCTCGGTTCTCGTCGGCGGGCACGTGCTCCTCTGGCCCGCCAAGGGGAATTCCTCGCAGTCGCGTCTGTTCATGCGCCCCCCGGGAGAGAACCTCCTGGGATTCGGCGTGCTCCCGGCGATCCCGCCGCGCTACTGGGAACAGGCGCGCCCCATGCTCGAGAATCTGGGCCGGCTCACGGAGGTCATGGGCGGGAAGCGCTACCTGTCGGGCTACATCGACTGGGACGAGGAGGGCTGGCGCCAGCATTTCGGCGATCAATGGGAGCCTTACTGCGCGCTCAAGCGAACCTACGATCCGGACTCCATCCTGAATCCAGGCTTCGTGCCGTTTCCGGCCGCGCGTCCCTCGGGCGTCCCGGCCGCCGACTGATGGCGCTCGACTTCGGCACGCCCGAGTGGGCCCGCTCGCTCGCCGCCGCGATCAACGCGTCGAGCGAGTACCGGAATTCCGGGGCCTCGTGGGGCGTGGGATTCAACGGCAACATCCTCTTCGTGTTCGAGTCCGGGGGGCCGCTCGACCGGACGCTCCATCTTCTGGTGAAGCTCGAGGGCGGCGCCTGCCGGGGCGCGGAATTCGTTCCCGGGCCCTCGCATCCCGACGCCGGCTTCACGCTGCGCGCCCCCTTTCCGGTCTGGCGTGAGATCCTGACCGGCAAGACGCTCGCCGCGACCGCGATCCTCACGGGACGGATGAAGGTCGGGGGGAACACCATCACACTGCTCAAGCACGCCGGAGCCCATCGTTCGCTGATCCATTGCGTCGCGTCGCTCGACACGCGTTATCCCGGAGCCTAGGAGGAACGCCATGCCCTTACCCTCGCGCAGAATGAAGCGCCGCCGCTTCGTGACGCTGGTCGCCATGAGCGGCGCCGCACTTCTCACCTCGCCCCTCTCCCGAGCCGCCGCGGCCATGACCCGCGCCACGGCTACGGCCTCGTCCGGGCGCCGCGCGGCCTCGCCGGCCGTCCGGAAGGAGATCGCGAATCAGGAGAAGTCGCTCGCGGATCAGCTCAAGGTGATCCGGGGCTACACGCTTCCCCCCGGCAGCCCGATGGCCTTCGCCTTCAAGCCGCTTCGGGCGCGGCGGGGGTCCAAGCCATGATCGGCGAGGACGTTCTCTACCTCTCGGTCTCGGAGCTGGGCGATCGCATCCGCTCGCGGCGGCTCTCGCCGGTCGAGCTGACCGAAGCCTATCTCGATCGGATCCACCGTCGCGCCCCCACGCTGAACGCGTTCGCCACCGTCACCCCCGACCTGGCACGCGAGCAGGCCCGCGCCGCCGAGAGCGAGATCGGGAAGGGGCATTATCGCGGGCCGCTCCACGGCATCCCGTACGGGGCCAAGGATCTCTTCGCCACCGCGGGGATCAAGACCACGTGGGGTGCCGCGCCCACGAAGGATCAGATGTTCGACAAGGACGCGACCGTGGTGCGGAAGCTCCGCGAGGCGGGCGCCGTGCTGCTGGGCAAGCTTTCGTGTGTCGAGTTCGCGGGATGTCTGGGCTATCGCTTCGCCGACGCGTCCCTCCAGGGGCCGGGCAAGAATCCCTGGGATCCCGAGCGGTGGACCGGCGGCTCTTCCTCTGGATCCGGCGCCGCGACGGCCTCGGCGCTCGTCGCCTTCTCCATCGGCACGGAGACCTGGGGCTCGATCCTCTGTCCGTCCGCGTTCTGCGGCGTGACGGGGCTTCGCCCGACGTACGGGCGCGTGAGCCGCGCGGGAGGCATGGTGGGCTCCTTCACCTTCGACAAGGTCGGCCCCATCGCGCGGGCGGCCGAGGACTGTAGGATTGTGCTCCAGGCGATCGCGGGTCCGGATCCGGACGACCCCAGCGCCGCGGAGGAGCCCGTCCGGCTGGACCGCGCCCGCGTGGATCTCTCCCGCGTGCGCGCGGCGCTGATCCCGATGGATTTCGCGAAGACGAAGGGAGCCGAGGCCGAGGTGAAGACCGCGTTCGACGGCGCGGTGGCAGAATTGAAATCGGCGGGGCTCAAGCTCACGGAGACCAAGCTTCCCGATCTTCCAGCCTCCGAGGTGGCGGGTCTCATCATCAACGCCGAAGCCCTCTCGACGTTCGAGAAGTTCTTCGACGACGGCACCGTGTGGCAGCTCAAAGATCCCTACGCTCCCTACCAGCGCGAGATCACGCGCGCCTTGAACGGCGCCGATCTGGTCAAGGCCTGGCGGATGCGGACGGTGTTGCAGGAGAAGATGGCGGAGTTCTTCGGCGAGTACGACGTGATCGTGACACCCAACTTCATGTCCGTCGCTCCGTCGATCCACGACGATCTGAACAAGTCGCTTCCCTACGCCGATCCGGTGGGCGGCATCGGAAACGCGTGCGGCCTGCCGTCGATAGCGCTGCCGTGCGGGTTCGGCAAGGGACACATGCCGGTGGGATTCCAGATCATGGGTGCGCCGTTCTCGGAGTCGATGCTTCTCGGGCTGGGGGACCTCTACCAGTCGCGGACCCGCTTCCACAAGGAGCGCCCGCCGCTCTTCGCGTCGTAGGCCCGGCGCGAGACCGGCTAACCTAACCTCGAAACCGGGTCTCCACCAGGAAGCAGCTTCCGTCGGCGATCACCTCCAGCCCGAGCTCGCGGGCCAGGCGGATCGCCTCGGGGCTCTCGGCGCCCGGTTGCATCCAGACGAATCGCGCGCCCGCGTCCGCCGCCTCCCGCACGATCCGCTCGGTGACCGCGGGCGGCGTGATGATCGAGACGCCCCGCGGCTTCTCGGGCAGAGACCGGAGATCCGGGTACGCGGTGAGGCCCTCGATCACGGGCTCGCGCGGGTTCACCGGGTACACCTTCCAGCCTTTGTGCTGATACGCCCGGAGCACGCGGTTCCCGTACTTGGCCCGGTTGCTGGAAGCGCCCGCCACGGCGTACGGCCCCTCGGCCAGGAAGTCGGCGATGATCTCCCGCACCGGACGCTCCGGGGCGCGCGCCCCGGTCTTGCCGCCTGTGCTCATTCGAGAGCCCTCCAGAGATACCAGCTCGCCACGGTGCGGTACGGCCTCCACCGCTCGCCGCGGCGCGCGACCGACTCGGGCTTCGGCATCTCGCGCCTGCCGAAGGCCAGCTTGAAACCTTTCCGGACCCCGTAATCGTGGATGGGGAGCACGTCGGGCCGCCCCAGCCGGAACATGAGGAACATCTCCGCGGTCCATCGCCCGATCCCGCGCACCACCGTGAGCCGCTCGACGATCTCCTCATCCTCCATCGCGCGGAGGCGCGCCATCGCGGGAAGGGTGCCGTCGAGAGATTTCGCGGCGAGGTCGCGAAGGGCCGCGACTTTCCCCCGCGACAGCCCGGCCTCGCGAAGGACTGCGTCCGTGGCCTCGAGGACGCGCTCGGGCGGAGGGAAGCGGCCGTCGCCGACCCGCTCGCGGAAGCGTCCCGCGATCGTCTCCGCGGCACGGCCCGTGATCTGCTGGTAGATAATGCTCTCGCAGAGCGCCTCGAACGGCGTCGCGACCCGGTCCAGCTTCATCCGGAACGCTCCGACCCGCTCGATCAGGACCTGGAGCTTGGGATCCCGCCCGCAGAGGTGGGCGACCGCCGCTTCCGTGTCGAACCGGACGTTCGTCCCTCGGGTCCTCGAAGATCGGCCTGCCATGGGACCCCATTGTACCGATCCGGGCTTCCGGCGCATACTGGGCGCATGAAACTCATGGATAAGCTCATCGTGAAACCCGGAAGCCGGGTCCGGATCGCGGACCTTCCCACCGATACCACGCCCGGATTCAAGGGGAAGCCCGACGTCGAGGCGATCCTCCGCGAGACGGCCGCGAAGATGGCGGAGCTCCAGTACCTCATGTACGCGGAGAACAAGCGATCCCTCCTGGTCGTGCTCCAGGCCATGGACACCGGAGGAAAAGACGGTACCGTCCGCCACGTCATGACGGGGCTCAATCCGACCGGCATGATCGTCAAGTCGTTCAAGGTGCCCTCCGAGGAAGAGCTGGACCACGATTATCTCTGGCGCATCCACCAGGCGGTGCCCGGCCGGGGCGACTTCGCGATCTTCAACCGCTCCCACTACGAAGACGTGATCGTGGTGCGGGTGCACGAGCTGGCGCCGCGGCCCGTCTGGAAGAAGCGCTACGCGCAGATCAACGCCTTCGAGAAGGACCTGACCGAGAACCGTGTGACGGTCCTCAAGTTCTTCCTTCACATCAGCAAGGACGAGCAGAAGAGAAGAATCGAGGACCGGATTAAGGACCCCCAGAAGCGCTGGAAGCTCTCTCCGGCGGACTTCAAGGAGCGCGTGTACTGGGACGACTACCAGGCGGCGTACGAGGACGTCCTGAACCGATGCAGCACGAAGTGGGCGCCCTGGTACGTCATTCCGGCCGACAAGAAATGGTTTCGCAATCTCGCCGTCGCGGAGATCATGCTCGAGACGCTCGAGTCGATGAAGATGAAGTTCCCCAAGGCCTCATTCGATCCGACGAAGCTGAAGCTTCGTTGAGCCGCGCATCCGGCGCGGCGCGCCCGCCCGCCGGCGCCGGCCTGCTCCATTCCCTCAGCAGGATTCCGTTCACGCTCTTCTTCGAGACGGCGATCGTCGCGATCGCGTTGTGGAACGGGTCCGCGCAAGGACGGCTGAGCGCGGATCTGAGGCACCAGTGGGGATTCGCCCCGCTCTACTTCTGGCGCGAGCACTGGCATACGCTGGTGACCGGCGCCTTCTTCGTTCGAAGCGCCATCATGCTGCTCGGCATGGCGCTCTTCGTCGCGGCCTCGGTCGGCGTCTACGAATGGCTGGCGGGCACGCGACGCGCTCTCCTCGTCTTCTGGGCCGCCAACGTGGTCACACTGCTCCTCACCGCCGCCTGCGTCGTCTTCCCCATGCACCTGGCCGGCGTGCCGCCCCGGTGGGATTGGGCCCCATCCGGGGACGTGGGAGCCAGCTTCGGCGGGTTCGGGTGCATCGGCGCCTGGATGATGGGGGTGAGCGGCACGCGAAGGAGGATCATCCTCGTCGCGATCGTCACCGCGGGGCTGGTCGTGAAGTTCCTTCTCCAGCCCGAGATCTTCCCGGACGCGGGGCATTTGGTGGCGTTCCTGGCCGGGGTGGCGCTGGGGGCCGTACTCCGAAGTCGTTGATCCCGAGCGTCCTTGGTGCTATCCTCCCTTCTTCCCCGGGGCCATTTCCACGCGAACTTCACACGGCTAAGGAGGAATCCCCCATGCGAAGGAAGCAAAAGCCGCTTGTCCTGCTGGTCGCCTCGCTTCTCTTGTTCGCGGCGGTCGCGCTGGTTCTCTCGAGCTGCAGCCGGGACCAGGCTTCCGTCCTCAACGCGCCGACCAGCTCCGCAAGCTCCAGCGTCGCGGGCTCCGCGCTCTCGCCGCACAACCCCGCCGATGTCGCGGTGGCCATGCGGGCGCAGAACGCCCACACGCCGGATCTGCTCCGCATCCCGGATGTGGTCGGGACCGGAACGGGAGTCGGCGCCAATGGCCGCCTCGCCGTGCTGGTTCTCACGCGGCGCGCCGGCGTCGGCAACATCCCCGGCAACGTGGACGGCGTTCCGACCGAGGTTCGCGTCGTGGGCGACGTCGTTCCCTACGCCAAGCCGGGCAGCGGCAATCCCCAGTGCGGGACCTCGACCGGAAACAACCTCGAGTGCGCGGCGGGGACGATCGGCGCCGTGGTCCTGAAGGGCTCGACCAAGTATCTGCTCTCCAACAATCACGTCTACGCGCGCGAGAACGCCGCCAGTATCGGGGAGCGCGAGGATGCGCCGGGCCGTTACGACGGGAAGCCGAGATGCGCCGTGACGCCGGCATGCGGCACGCTGGCCGATTTTCGGGCCATCAGCTTCAGCGGCAACAACACCATCGACTGCGCGATCGCGTTGATGGACACCAGCCGGCCCACCAGCGTGGTCCAGTCGGGCGGCTACACCGCGAGCTCGACCGTCGTGGCTCCGAGCGTGGGATTGGCCGTCAAGAAGTCGGGCCGCACGTCGGGCCTCACGACCGGAACGATCCAGGCGATCAACGTCACGATCACGGTTCAATACTCGGCGGGAATCGCCACGTTCACCGGCCAGATCATGACCCCGGGCAGCTTCATCCGCTCGGGCGATTCCGGCTCGCTGATGGTGACCCAGACGGGGAACAATCCGGTCGGACTCTGCTTCGCCGGCGGATCGGGCGGCTCGTTCGCCAATCCGATCGGACCGGTGCTCCAGGCCTTCGGCGCGTCCGTCGCCACGCAGTAGTCGCAGGCTTCAGCACACTAGGAATTGCTGGGGGAGGCCAGCCGCCGGGTGGCCTCCCTCTTCTTTGTGATGTCGAGACGTTCGTGACCCCGGAACAGGGAGGTAGCTTCGAGTGAAAGTTGCCGATTCGATCCGCAACATCGCGATCATCGCGCACGTGGACCACGGAAAGACCACGCTGGTGGACGCGATGCTGAAGCAGAGCGGCACCTACCGCCTGAACGAGCGGATCATCGAGCGGGTCATGGACAGCATGGATCTCGAGAAGGAGCGCGGGATCACGATCATGGCCAAGAACACCTCGGTTCACTACGAAGGCGTGAAGATCAACATCGTGGACACGCCGGGGCACTCCGACTTCGGAGGCGAGGTGGAGCGCGTGCTCAAGATGGTGGACGGCGTCATGCTCCTGGTGGACGCCTCGGAAGGACCGCTGCCTCAGACGCGGTTCGTGCTGCGGAAGGCGCTCGAGCAATCGCTCCCGGCGATCGTGGTCGTGAACAAGATCGATCGCCAAGACGCCCGGCCGCAAGAGGTCGTGAACGAGATCTACGACCTCTTCATCGACCTGGACGCGAACGAGCGGCAGATCGAGTTTCCCATCCTCTACGCCATAAGCCGCGACGGGATCGCGAAGAAGGCGCTCGCCGACTGCGGCACGGACTTGCGGCCCCTGTTCGACGAGATCGTGCGGAGCATCCCGGCCCCGCGGGCCCGCATGGAGGGCAAGCTCCAGCTCCTGGTCGCCAACCTGGACTACGACGATTACGTCGGCCGGATCGCGATCGGACGGGTCTTCTCCGGATCGATCAAGGTCGGGGACCAGGTCTCCGTCTGCAAGCTGGACGGGACCGAGGTCAAGACCCGGATCACGCAGCTCTACACGTTCGAGGGGTTGAAGCGGGCCCCCATCCAGGAGGCGGGCGTGGGGGAGATCGTCGCCCTGGCGGGGATCGAGGGGATCTACATCGGCGAGACCGTGTCCTCGCTCGAGGATCCCGCGCGGCTGCCGCCCATCACGGTGGACGAGCCCACGATCTCCATGATCTTCACCGTGAACAATTCGCCCTTCGCGGGCCGGGACGGCCGCTACGTGACCTCGCGCCAGGTGCGGGACCGCCTCTACAAGGAGACTCTCGGCAACGTCTCGATCCGCGTGGAGGACGCCGAGGGTGGGGAGGGCTGCAAAGTTTCCGGCCGCGGCGAGCTCCAGCTCGCGATTCTCATCGAGATGATGCGCCGCGAGGGATTCGAGATGCAGGTGTCGAAGCCCGAAGTCATCACCCGCGAGGTGGACGGCAAGCGGCTCGAGCCCATCGAGCTGGTCGTGGTCGACGCGCCCGAGACGTTCATCGGGATCATCACCGAGGCGCTGGGCCGCCGCAAGGGGCAGATGACCAAGATGGTGAACCACGGGAAAGGCGGAGGATTGAACCGCGTGCGGATGGAGTTCGAAGTACCGACCCGCGGCCTGATCGGGTTCCGCTCGGAGTTTCTGACCGACACGAAGGGCACCGGGCTCTTGAACACCCTCTTCCTGCGCTGGGGCGTATGGCAGGGGACCATCACCAATCGGCTGACCGGCGCTCTCGTCTCGGACCGCGTCGGTCCCGCGACGCCCTACGCGCTCTACAATCTCCAAGAGCGGGGCGAGCTCTTCATCCGGCCGGGGACGGCCGTGTACGAGGGCATGATCGTCGGGGAGAACGCGCGCGAGGCGGACATGGACGTGAACGTGACGCGCGAGAAGAAGCTGACCAACATGCGCGCCTCGGGATCGGACGAGGCGGTGCGCTTGATTCCCTTCCGCGAGCTCTCGCTGGAACAGGCGCTCGAGTTCATCACGGGGGACGAGTTGGTCGAGGTCACGCCGGCCGCGATCCGGCTGCGGAAGCGGATCCTGGCCGCGAACGTGCGGCCGAAGCGCCGCGACGAGTAGGGCACGCACGCTGGGCTCTGAACCACGAATCCAAAGTTAAGTTATTTCGCCGCTTGGGCTTCCTCATCCCGAACTCGTCCCAGGACGAGTGATTCATTACGTACTTCCCACGAGAAATGACGCGCGGCCATGAGCACTTTGAACTTGCGGTGTGGTCGATATTACGATATCGTAATATACGAAACCGTAGTATTGGAGTCGGACCCCGAACCGAGGATGCGCGTGCCGCTTCGATACCTTTCGCCGATCCACAGGGCCGTGCGCCAGATCACCCTCTACCTGGAGCCCCGGTGTGCCGCTCTCGGCGTGAGCCCGACGGAGGGGCATCTCCTCTCCTACCTCCGCACCTACGCGCCGTGCCCGATCGTCGAGATCCTGCGCGTGTTCGGCATCCGCCCTTCGACCATGACGAGCATTCTCGAGCGGCTGGACGAGCGCGGACTCCTGACCAGGAAGCCCGACCCGGAGGATCGCCGGTCGGTGCGGGTGAGCTTGACGCGGGAGGGGAGGACCGTCGCGGACCACATCAATCGCATCCTCCGCGACCTCGAGAGTCGCATCGGGGCGGGGGTGGGGAAACGAGAGCTGGCCGGGTTCGAAACCGTGATGGGCGCCGTCGAGTCCGCGACGGGTGTTCGAGTCAGAAAGGAGCCGTCGTCATGACCCGAGAAGGATTGAAGCGACTGTTCGAGCTGAACCACTACGCGATCGGTGTGAACGCGCGGGATCTGAGCCACGAAGAGAGCCTCCTGGGGCCGGGCCCGGCCGGAAACTGCGCGAACTGGGTTCTGGGCCATATCGTGGCCAACCGGGGCGCGATTCTGTCGCTGGTCGGCGAGCAACCGGTCTGGGACGCGGACACGGTGGAGCGCTACAAACGGGGCTCCTCGCCGATCACCAAGGACAAGGCGAAGCCGTTCCCCGAGATCCTGGAATCCCTTGATCGCTCACAGGAGCGTCTCGTCGCGGGGCTGGCGCGTCTGAACGAGGGGGATCTCGGGAAGGACGATGGGGAAAGCCTGGGATCGAAGCTCGCGTTCCTCCAGTTCCACGAGGCGTATCATGCCGGCCAGCTGGGGCTCCTCCGCCGCATCGCCGGGAAGAAGGGGGCCATCCAGTAATGGCGCACTTCCTCGCGATCTACCGGCCGCCCCGTCCCACGTTCGGAAGCGACGCCACCGAGGAGGAGGGACGTATCATCGGAGAGCACTTCCAATACCTGAAACGCCTCCTCGCGGAGGGAAAGCTCCTCATCGCCGGTCCCTGCGAGGACGCCTCCATGGGGATCGCCGTATTCGAGGCACGCGACGAGGCCGAAGCGAGGAGTATTCTCGCGGCGGACCCGGCGGTAACCGGAGGAGTCTTCCGCGGCGAGGTCAAGCCGTACCGGGTGTCGCTCATGAGGAAGTAGGAAGGGATACCCAGCCGTTCACTCTCGGGAGGAGACCATGAAGCGTTGCGCCCTGTTGACGCTCTTCATCGCCCTGTCGGCCGGTTGTGCCGCGGTGCCCCCGCAGCACGTCGGCGTCTTGGAATCGTTCGGAAAGGTGCAGGACCAGACCTGGGCATCGGGCCTGCATGCCTGGGCGCCGTGGTTCGGAGTGCACCGGATCAATTGTCAGACGTTGCAGGAAGAGGAGCAAACCACGACGCCGACCGGGGAAGGGCTCCTCGTGGGGCTGGACGTCAGCGTGGTGTATCACGCCAACCCCGACAAGGCGGCCGAGATCTATTCGCGCTACGGCGGGCTCTCCGGGATCGAGACGAACGTGCTCGCCCCGGAATTCCGATCCACCATCCGCGACGTCACGGCAGGCTTCAACGCGGTGGATCTCTACTCGGCCCGGCGCCAGGAGGTGAGCGCGACCATGCTGAACGAGCTGCGGAAGCGGCTCGAGGGCCGCGGCATCACCATCGAGGCCGTGCTCTTGCGGAACGTCCAGATGCCCAGGCAGGTCTCCGAGGCCGTGGAGACGAAGCTCGCGGCGGACCAGAAGGCGCAGCAGATGGAGTTCGTGCTCCGGAAGGAGAAGAGCGAGGCCGAGCGGAAGCGGATCGAGGCCCAGGGGATCGCCGACTTCCAGAAGATCGTGACGGCGGGGATCACGCCCGGCCTCCTCACCTGGAAGGGGATCGAGGCGACCGAGAAGCTCGCGGAGTCCCCGAACTCCAAGTTCGTGGTGATCGGAGGCAAGAACGGGCTACCGCTCATCCTGAATCCCTGATCGGCATCCTACTTCCGGATAAGTCGACGCGGGCCGCCCGCCGTGGTTGACTCACCGGGATGAGACTTCTATCGACTGCGGGAGACCCAACGATGTCCGGTGCCGAACGCTATCTCCGCGTCTCGTCTCGTGGCGAGGCGTTGAAGGAAGACCCGGCCCTCAACAAGGGGACCTGCTTCACGCGGGAGGAGCGCGAGCAATTCGGGCTCCTGGGCCTCCTGCCCCCCGGGATCTCGACGCGCGAGGAGCAGGCGGCCCGCGCGTACGGGAACTACCGCGAGGCGGGCGACGACGTGCACCGCTACCTCTTCCTCGCCTCGTTACAGGACAGGAACGAGACTCTGTTCTACCAGCTTCTCCTCGACCACCTGGAGGAGATGGCGCCCATCGTCTACACCCCGACCGTGGGCCTGGTCTGCGAGCAATTCAGCCACATCTACCGGCGTCCCCGGGGGGTCTACATCTCCTCGGAGGACCGGGGTCGCGTGGCGGAGCTTCTCGCGAACGCGCCGCAGAAGGACTGCCGGGTGATCGTGGCGACCGACAACGAAGCCATCTTAGGCCTGGGAGACCTGGGCGTCGGAGGCATCGCGATCGCGATCGGGAAGCTCGCGCTCTACACCGCAGGCGCGGGTATCCATCCCTCCCTCTGCCTGCCTCTCGACATCGACGTCGGCACGGACAACGAGGTGTTGCTCCGCGATCCGCTCTACCTCGGGGTTCGCCGGAAGCGATTGCGCGGGGAGGAATACTTCTCCCTCCTGGACGAGATCGTGGAAGCCCTGGGCAAGGTATTTCCGAAGGCCCTCATCCAGTGGGAAGACTTCGCGAACCGCAATGCCTTCGAGATCCTGAGCCGCTACCGGCGGAAGACCCTGTCCTTCGATGACGACATTCAGGGCACGGGCGCCGTGGTCGTCTCGGGCATCAAGGCCGGGCTGAAGCAGGCCGGGAGGTCGATTGAAAACGAACGGGTCGTCTTCTACGGCGCGGGCGCTTCAGGGGCGGGCTGCGCCATGGCGACGCGGCGGGCGATGCGCGACGCCGGCGTTCCCGAAGCGATGCTCGGCGCGCACGTGATCGCGCTGGACTCGCGCGGGCTCATCCTGAGCGACCGCTCGGGGCTCTCGCCGGAGAAGAAGGAGATCGCGGCCGATCCCGCGCTCGTTTCGGGCTGGACCAAGGGGCCGGGTGGAGGGATCGGACTGGCGGACGTGATCCGCGGGTTCAAGCCCACCGTGCTCGTGGGCGCCTCGGGGCAGCCGGGCGCCTTCGACCAGGCGATCGTCCAATCGATGCTCCGAAGCTGCCCGCGGCCGATCATCCTCCCGCTCACGAACCCGACGAGCCGGGCGGAGGCGACGCCTCGGGACCTGATCGAGTGGACGAAGGGCGCTGCCATCGTCGGAACGGGAAGTCCGTTCCCGCCGGTCGAGCACGCGGGTGTGACGTACGAGATCGGGCAAGGGAACAACGCGCTCATCTTCCCGGGCGTGGGACTGGGCGCCGTGTCGGTCGAAGCGAAATGGCTTCCGGACGAGGCCTTCCTGGCCGCGAGCCGGGCGCTCCTCGCGTTCACCGCTCCCTCGGGGCAGCCGGGGTCGCCCATCTACCCGCCGCTGCGCCGCCTGCGGGAAGTCTCCTTCGCGGTTGCCGTGGAGGTGGCGCGCACGCTGGTGGATCTGGGCGCGGCGCCCCGGCCCAAGGAGCCGATCGAGGCCCGGATTCGATCCAACATGTGGGAGCCCGTGTACCTGCCGTACCGCCCCGCCTAGCTCGAGGCTCCGTTTCGCGGCTTGATCAACATCGCGCTCAGCAAGAGGGCCACGCCGACCCCCGCCGGGACCAATCCCACCGCCCAGGCATTCTTCTCAGTCTCCATGAGGTAGAGGAACACGCCGACCGAGATGCCCACGAGGAGCGTGACGACTCCGCCGATCAGAAGGCCATGGTAGCGACGCAGCGGGCTGTACGTGCCGCCGTACGACCCCGGCCCGTAGTCGATGACCGGGGGAGGTGGGAGCTTGGCGGGGTCGACGCCCCGTTCGATCGCGGCAATCCGCTCCTTGTGCGCCAGCTCCGCCATTCTTTGCTGCCCGAGCGTCCTTACGACCGCCACCGTGATGCCTCCGATGATGGCCACGATCGGGATGGCCATGGCGAAGATGCCTGTGAAGCTATCCGAGTCTATATGGAACATCGTCGAGCCCTCCTTCTGAGTGGTGCGCTATTATCGCCCTGCTTCCACCGCGTTGGACCGGGAGGCGTGGTCCGGCGGTTTCAGGAAAATCCACACCCCATGTAGGCTTTGTTGAAACCGACGCCGGCCGTTCCCCGGTCCAACCCAGAGGTGGTTACCGTCCCGGATCCGGTGCAGGCAGCATCGCCCGAGAGCGAGGAGGAGCGCGGCTGGATCGAGCGCGCGCGCGCGGGGGACACCCAGGCGTTTCGATGCCTGGCCGAGCGGTACGGCGATCGCGCGTACGGCCTGGCGTTTCGCATGCTCGGCTCCGCTCCCGAGGCCGAGGAGGTGGCGCAGGACGCTCTCGTTCGGGCGTGGCGCGCGATGCCCCGGTTTCGAGGCGACTCGAGCTTCTCCACGTGGCTTCATCGGATCGTGGTGCGGCGCGCTCTGGATCGCTCGGCGACCTTGAAGGCGCGGCGCGCCCGGGAGGCGCCGTTCGAGGAGGCTGGTCCCGAGGAGCGGGTCGCGCCGGCCCCGGGAGATACTACCGGGCAGGAGCAACTCTCCCTGCGACTCGGCCGGCTCCTGGGCTCGCTTTCCGACGTGCAGCGGGCGGTGGTGGTGCTGTATTACTACGAGGATCGTTCGGTGGACGAAGTGGCCTCGGTGCTGGGAATCCCCGAGGGAACCGTGAAGACGCACCTCCATCGCGCGCGCGGCCTTCTGCGAGCGGGCTGGATGGCGGAGGAGAAGAAGGGTCGATGAACCGCTCGGAATTCACACGCTGGCTCGACGCCGGCGGGCCCGCTCCTTCGCTGCCGGACCGCGCTGCCTTCATGGATCGGGTCATGGCCGAGGTTGCCTCCACCAGGCAAGAGCCGCGCCCTTACCTCTTACCCGCTCCGCCTGCTCTGCCGTGGTGGGTGCAGGCGGCCGCGGACCCGGCCGCCGTGCTCGCCTGCGCGCTGCTGGCGCTCCTCTTGTGGAGGCCCGACGCCCTTTCCGACCTGGCCCGCCTCCTCTCGGATCGCTTCAGCGTCCTCGCGTGGCCCGTGGTCGCACAGGCGCGCTCCTATCTGGGGCTCGAGCGCCCCTTGATCGCGGGCGTGCTCGGGTTCCTGGCGCTCTTCCTGATCGGGTGGATTTCGCTCCACCTCTATCGCTGGACCGAGCGGGTGACGCGCCGCTCGGCCGGCGCCTGACGCCGCCCTACCCCCGCCGTCTCTTCCGCATGGACCCGTCCATGGAGAACGGCCCGCCGCCGTGCGCCGCGAGGAAGAGAAAGACGAACGAGTAGAGAGCGGCCAGCTCCCCGTGATTCAGGAGCGGAACCCACCCGTGCGGCGCGTGCGCCTTGAAGTAGGCCACCGCCATCTCGCCCGAGAGAAGGAACGCGGTGGGGCGGGTGAGCAAGCCCAGCACGATGAGCACGCCCCCCACCAGCTCCAGCACTCCCGCGAACCAGGGTAGCTGGGGGAACGCCAGCGCCATCCTCTGCGAGCCGGGCTCCACGAACCAACCCAGGAGCTTCTGTGCTCCATGACAGAAAAAGAGAAAGCCGGTCACGATCCGAAGAACCGTGAGCGCCAGATCACTCAGCTTACTTCCCATCGCGCGTCCCTCCTTGAGAACGGATCCCTTCCGCGACTCCCATGCCGTACCAGAATCCGGCGTCGGGTCGCTTGGACCACGCCCGCAACGCCTCCACCGCGCCGTCCAGGGCGCGCCCGTCCAGGAGCCTCGTCGCGAGGATTTCCTCCCTCGCTCCCTCCATGATGCGGCTCATGTTCTCCACAAGGCCCGGGAAATGCGGCGAGCCGGAGCACCCGCCGAAGAAGATCCAGTTGTTCCGAGCCGGTTCGGCGCCCGCCCGGCGCAAGAGCTCCACGAGCTTCTTCCCGACGTGAGGATCGTTCCCCAGCCGAGCGTAGGTCTGCATGTAGGCGCGCCAGAGGGCTTCGACCCCAGGGGGCTCGGGCCACAGGCGCAGGATGTCGTGGTCTTCGTCTTCGAGCACGATCCGCCCTCCGGGCCGCACGGCAGAAACCATGGTGCGCACCACGGCCTCGGGATCGGGCACGTGCTCCAGGAGAAAGCGCGCGTGCGCCACATCGAACGTGCCCCACTCCTCCTCGCGCAGGGGGGGATGGATCGCGTCTCCCACCCGGAACTCGACCCAGCCCTCTTCCTTCGCGGCCTTCGCGAGGCGCTTTGCTTCCTCCGTCTGCTCCGGGCTCGCGTCGATCCCCACCGCCTTGCCCCTCTGGCCCGAGGCGATCGCCATGGAGCGCGTGAGCTGACCCAGGCCCGAGCCCAGGTCCAAGACGCGCTCGCCGGGTCGAATGTCGATCTCACGGAGCGAGGCCGTGTTCAGCCGCTCGTTCAGCCGGGAAAGGCGGAGCTGCTCTTCGGGATCCGTGCCGTGGATGTAGGACGAGGGCCGGCTCAGCGGCGCTCCCGCATGGCGGAGATCAACGCTTCCATGTGGTCCAGGTAGCGGAGCAGGGCGCGGCGGCCCGGCTCGGTGATGCGGAACTCGGTCTTCGGAAGGCGCCCCTCGTAGCTCTTAACGCACGAAATGTATCGCGCCTGCTCCAGCTTCCGGGCGTGCACGCTCAGGTTACCGTCCGTCGCGTGGATCAGGGCCTTGAGCTCGTTGAAGGTGAGCGACTCGTTGACCGCGAGCGCGCTCAAGATCGCGAGGCGCAGCCTTTCATGGATCAGCCAGTCCACCTCGGGCGGGCCCACCGCGTGCGCGTGCGGCACGGCGGACGCGACCGTTCTCGGGCGCTCGACGCGGCGAACGCGCTTGCGGGGCGCGGGCTCAGCCACCGTACCTCCTCGCGATCGCGACCCCGAAGGCCATGTGGAGCCCGCCGAAGCCCGCGGCCATCAAGGGATCTCCCCAGGCCGGAGGGCCGTAGAGCGCGCACGCGCCCAGCAAGAGAAAGCAGATCCCCATGACCGGGACCACCGCGACCGAGAAGAGCCCGCCCGTCACGATTCCGGTTCCGTACAGGGCGAGCCAGAGGCCGGGCAGGCGGTCCGAGGCGCTCGAGTGGAGCAGGGGCGGGGTCAGGAGCGCGCCGACGACGATCGGCAGGCCGAAGCTCAGGGCGAATTTCCTGCTCGCTCCGGTGAATAGCGGCAGGTCCGCGGCCCGGGCCTTCCTCGCGATCGCCCAGGCGGAGATGACGAGCGCCAGAAGCGCCTCCGCGATCCAGACCCAGACCCATTCCCCGCGGGTGGCCCGGCCGGCCGCGATCCAAGCCGCCGCGAGGGCCGTGAGGCCGACCGCGATCTGCCCCTTTCCGGAGACGGCGGTGAAGGAACCGGCGCGCTCGATCGCTCCGCGGATGAAGGAGAGATTGTCCATGGCCCGCAGGTGGAGCGGGACGGGCTCGGCGCGCGAGGCGGGTGGGAACGGCTTGGGCATCCCGTGATGCTAAGAACGGCGGCGCACCGGGTCAAGCGCCGCTTTACGGCTCAAAGTTACTGGTCGTCGCCGGAGTCGTCGTCCGAATCGTCCTTGTCGCCCTTCTCCGACTTCGACTTGTCGCCCTTGTGAAGCTTGTCCGCCTTGTTCCCGTTCTCGTCGTTCTCGTCGCTGTCGCAGGTGGAGCGGGCCTCGCCGGGCCGCCTGAGGAAGATCGTGCCCTGGAACGACTCCAGCTCGAACTTGGCGCGTCCGGTGCCGAGCGTCGTCTCGAAGCGGCGGGACTTGATCTTCTTCAGGGTCACCGGGAAGCTGGAGTCGATGCCGCCGCTGAAGGTGGAGAGGGAGAGCGTGGCGTTGGACCTCTCGGGCATCGCGACGTCGATGCATCCGTTGTGGGTCGCGAATCGGTAGAAGCCGCGATCGGCCACTTGCCCCTCGAACGTGACCGGGCCGTTGACCGTGGAAGCGTCGACGGAATCCGACGAGGCGCCCTCGATCTCGATCCCACCGTTCACCGACTCGGCGAAGATGGATCCCGTCACGTTCGCGAGACGGACCGTCTCGTTGACCGAGCTGGCCTCGACGCGGCCGCGCACGTCCTGCGCCAAGATTCCGCCCTGAACCGAGCTGAGCGAGGCGAACCCCGTCGAGCGCTTGAGTGTGATGTCGCCCTGGACGGTCTCGAGCCGGACTTCGCCGCGCGTGTCCGTGACGTCGATGTCCGTGTTGATTCCCGACAGCTCGAGCTTCATCCAGCGCGGCGCCACGATGCGGTAGCGGACCGTGGCGGGGATCCACCGACGCGAATTCACCTTGAGACGAATCGCCGAGCCGGTCCGCTCGATCATCACGCGGTCGCGGACCGAGTGGTCCGCGGCGATCTTGATCGCGTCCTTGTCCCAGGTTTTCACGCTGATCGAGCCGCCGAAGTTCTCGATCTCGAGAGCGGTGCCGGGGCGCACCGCCATCGTGGTGTCCGGTTGGGGAACCGTGTCCTCGTCTCCCTCCTCCTCGGCGTCCGAATCCTCGGAATCGTCATGGGAGAAGGCCTCGAGGGTGGGAAGCGATGTCTCGACCACGGATACGGCCGCCGCAACCGCGGATTTGGCGATCACGGCCGCGGCCTTGACGGCTGCCTCGACCGCGGACTCGATCTCGGGATCCGGACAGTCGGCCCGGACGGCCTGCGGGAGGACGATGAAGGCCGCGAGTGCTACGGCCGCGAGCGCTGCGCGCATCAACGGGGTCCCTCCGCACTGGATGTGCTGGCGAGCATGGTGGCGCGCTGGAGAAGCTCGACCCGGCGGCGCATGGTCTCCGCCAAGTGCTGCTTCACGTACGAATCGGCCGGATCGGCCGCGAGCGCGCGTTTCCCTTGATCGATCGCGAGATCGATGATGGCAAGATTGGCTTCGAGCGTCCGGATGGTCGTGGGATCGAGCCGGTCACGCTCCCTGGCGAGCGCCTTCCGGAGCTCGGAGATGGCCTCTTCCTTCGGCGTCTCCGGTGTCTGCGCCGCGAGAGAGGCTTCGGGACCGGTCCGCTCGGCGGGGACCGCCGCGACCGAAGCCGGGGGCTCGGCCCGCCTCTCCTCCGACGCCTCGGACTTGGGCTCGGCCCCGTCGCTCTTGACCTCGGGCCCGCGGGCCAGAGTCCCGGCGGGCGCTGTTCCCGCCGCCGGCTCGTGATGGCGCAGGACCAGGAAGACGGAGCCCGCGGAAAGGATCGCGACCGCGAGACAGGCGGCCAGGAGCTCGGGGAGCGAGAAGAATCGCGTGCGGCGCGGAGGTCCCAATAGAGTGATCTTGTCGGACTCCGCCCCCGGACGCGCGACGCCGCCCTCCGCGATCGCTTTCTCGATGCGCGGCCAGAGCTCCGCCGGAGCGGGAGGCCGTGGCATCTCACGAGCCTGCGCGCGGACTTTTCCCAGGTCCTCGAGCACCCGCGCGCATTCCGCGCATTGCTGGAGGTGCGCTTCGAGCGTCTCGCGATCGGAGCGGTCCAATTCTCCGTCCAGATATTCGGAGAGGCGTTCCATCCAGGGGTCTTGCATCACATCACTCCAGTCATCGTGTGAGATGCCGGCGCAGGATCATGCGCGCCCGGTGCAGTTGCGCTTTCGAGGTGCCGGATGAAATCCCCAGCATCGTCGCGATCTCCTCGTGCTGGTATCCCTCCACGTCGTACAGCACGAATACCGTTTTCGCCCCGTCGGGCAGGTGCTCGATGGCCCGCTCGAAGTCCATGCCCAGATCCGTCGGGCCGGGCTTGGCGGGGACGGCGTCCAGAACCCCCTCCTCGTCGGAGATGCGGCTCCATTCGGTTCGAAGAGCCGCCCGGCGGGCGAGGATCACGTTCACCGCGAGCCTGTGGAGCCAGGTCCCGAAGGCGGACTCGCCCCGGAAGGTCCCGAGCTTTTCCCACGCTCTGAGGAAGATGTCCTGGGTGAGATCCACCGCCGATTCGTTCGTCGTCATGCGCCGCGCCAGATTGAAGATACGGGCCGAATGGGCGCGGTACAGGCGCGCGAAGGCGCGCACGTCCCCCCCGGCGGCGAGGGCCACGTCCTCTCGGTCCTTGTACCTCGAAGGTAGTCCTTCCGAGTCCTGGCTCGGTGTCATGGTCCCGCCGGCCGAGTAGCTCATTCACACCTTTGGATAGAGATGAGGCTCTTGGGGTTGGAATCGAAGCACCCGCACTCCCGTTCCAACCAATTCCGCCGGCCCGCCATCATAGGACGTACATCGCCGCCGCGCACGCCCGCTTCGACCTGGACGGTCCCCGGCATTGCACGAAACCGGACCCGCCCGCGAACGCGTAGAAACATCGTGCGGGGCGCTGCACGCTCCGTGACGTTCCGAAACCAAGCCCTGGAGAGCCCGCAGATGCTCGTGATCTTGCTGCTCGCCTTGTTCGCCGCCTCGCCCGCCTTAGGTCAGCCCGCGGATTCCACGCATGTCTACAACCATGCGGACGCGCCGGCGATCCACGCCCTGCAGATCACCGAGCACATCAAGGTGGACGGCAAGCTGGATGAGCCCGCCTGGGCCAAGGCGGAAGCGGTGGATCGCTTCACCCAGCGTGATCCCGACGAGGGAAAGCCGGTTTCGGAGCGCACGGAGGTCCGCATCCTGATCAGCGACGACGCCCTCTACGTCGGGGCCCGCCTCTACGATCACGATGCGGCGAAGATCCGGCGCCGGCTGGTTCGCCGCGACGAGGACCTGGCCTCCGATTATTTCGCGCTGCTCCTCGATTCCTATCACGACCATCTGACCACGTATCGCTTCCGGGTGAATCCCGCGGGCTCCTACGACGATTCCTACATCGATTCGCGGGGGAACGCGGACTTCTCCTGGGATCCGGTCTGGCACGTGCACACCACGATCGATTCTCTGGGCTGGACGGCGGAGATGGAGATCCCCCTCTCCCAGCTCCGCTTCAACCCGTCCTCCGACGCGGTGTGGGGGATCCAGATGCGGCGGTGGATCGACCGCAAGCAGGAGCTGGCCGAATTCTCGTTCACGCCCAAGAAGGAGCAGGAAGACGCGGGCCGTTACGGGCATCTCGTGGGCCTGGGGGACCTCTCCTCGCCGCGGCATGTCGAGATCCTTCCGTACAGCCTCGCGAAGGCGGATTACCACGCCATGACGCCCGGGGATCCGTTCCAGGACGGCTCCGAGGGGGTCGGGTCCCTGGGGGCGGATTTCAAGTACGGACTCACGAGTAATCTGACGCTCGACGCAACGGTGAACCCGGATTTCGGGCAGGTCGAAGTCGACCCCGCCGTGGTGAATCTCACCGCCGTGGAGACTTTCTTCCCGGAGAGGCGGCCCTTCTTCATCGAGGGGGCCGATCTGTTCCGGTTCGGCCAGAGCCGGAGCCAGAACAGCTTCAACACCACCATCCCCTTCCACGCCCGGCGGATCGGCAGGACACCGCAGCTCGCGCTGGGAGGGACCGGCTACAACTTCGTGGACGCCCCATCGGTGACGACGATCGACACGGCGCTCAAGCTCACGGGGAAGACAAAGAAAGGGTGGTCGGTGGGGGTTCTCGACGCCCTGACGTCGCGGGAGCGCGCCCGATATCTCGACGATGCCGGGCTCATGCACCGAGAGCCCATCGAGCCTTTGACGAACTACTTCGTGGGGAGGCTCCGGCGCGAGTACGGCGGCGGCAATACCTCGATCGGCCTGCTCGGCACCGCCGCCTCACGCGACGGATCGGACCCGACCCTCGCTTCCATGCTCCGGTCGGGGGCCTACGTCAGCGGGATGGACTTCAACCGGTTCTGGTCCAACCGGAGCTGGTCTCTGGATGGATTCATCCTCGGAAGCTACATCCGCGGCACCGCCGCGGCCATCGATCGGGCGCAGCGCTCGAGCGTCCGCTACTTCCAGCGTCCGGACGCGAGCCACCTGCACTACGACCCGACGCGGACTTCCCTGGCCGGCGGCGCGGGTCAGCTCTCGCTGAACAAGATCGGCGGCGAGCACTGGGTCGGCACCGCCACCTATCAGGATTGGAGTCCAGGATTCGAGATCAACGACGTGGGATACCAGAACGCGGCGGACTGCCGAGGCTTCTCGTGGCTCGGGCTCTACAAGGAAAGCAAGCCGAGCAAGCTCTTCCACAACTGGGACGCCTTCGTTTTCACGAATCATTCGTTCAACTACGCGGGGGACCTCACCTACCAGGGTTACGAGGCGGACGCCGAGGGCACCTTCCGCAACTACTGGTATGGGGACACCCGGGTCTCCTGGTATCCGGGCGGCTACGACGACCGTCTCACCCGCGGAGGTCCCATGTCGCGTGTCCCGCCCGGGGGGCGCGTGCGGTTCACGGTGAACTCGGATTTCCGGAAAACCTATCAGGCCGGATGGCAGGGCAACTGGACGTGGGACGACGCGGGCGGGCGGTCCGTCCAGCAAACGCCGTCGCTCGCGCTCCATCCCTCTTCCTCCGTGCTGGTCCGCTTCGACCCCACGATCCGGGTCTCCCGGGACATGGCGCAATTCGTCACCACCGTCCCGGATTCCACGGCGGGCGCGACCTACGGCTCCCGCTATGTGTTCGCGACCCTGGAGCAGACCTCGGTCTCGCTCGATACGCGGGTCAACTGGACCTTCTCGCCGAAGCTCAGCCTGCAGCTCTACCTCCAGCCGTTCGTGGTGAGCGGCCTCTACAAGGATTTGAAGCAGCTCACGGCCCCGCGGGAATACGAGTTCGGCGTGTACGGGCGGAACACGGGCACGGTCCAGCGCGACTCCACCGGCGCCTACAAGATCGATCCCGACGGCGCCGGACCGGCGTCCGCCTTCACGGTCGCCGACCCCAACTTCAACTTCCGCTCGCTCCTGGGCAACGCCGTGCTCCGCTGGGAGTACCGGCCCGGCTCGGCGGTCTTCCTGGTCTGGCAGCAGAGCCGCAGCGAATCGCAGCCGTTCGGGGACTTCGATTTCTCCCGCGATTTCCGCGCCCTTCTCGACAACGGCCCCGAGAACATCTTCGCCATCAAGGCGACCTACTGGCTGGGCATCTGAATCTGCTATTCTGACCGCTTCACCTCCACCCAAGACAGAACCCCATCCGAGAGGCCCCTATGTCCGAGGTCGTAAAGTCCCTTCTCCGGCCGGCGGAGGGCTTTCGCTCCCGCGAGGCCGCCGGCTTCTATGCTCAGCTCGAGGATCAGGCCCGGATTCTCCGCGAATCCATTCAGGGGATCACGCCGCAAGAGCTGGAGTGGCAACCCGAGCGCGGCATGAACACCATCGGGATGCTCCTGGCGCACAACGCCATCGTCGACGTCTTCTGGACCCAGGCCGGGGTTCTCGGAATGAAGGATTTCGACAGCCTGCCCGTCCTTGGAATCACGATGGACGACGACGGGATGCCGCTCGCTCCGGACGCGGAGGGGCCGGCCAATCTCAAGGGGAAGCCCGTGGCCTTCTATGAGGATCTGCTGGCCCGGGGACGGGCCTACCTCAAGGAGGCATGGGCCAAGGTCTCGGACGCGGACCTGGACAAGGAGATCACGCGGGACCGCCCCGATGGGAGCAAGCGGGTCTTGAGCATGCGCTGGGCCATGTACCACGTCGTCGAGCACTACGCGGGGCACCGCGGGCAGATCCAGCTTCTGCGCCATCTGTATCGCGCGACCGTCGGCGCTCCCTCGAGGTAACCCGCGATGAGCCGGAGAAAGAGCGACGGGAGCGGCGGTCCGGGGACCGTGCGCTACGAGGTCTACACCTGGGTTCCCGAGGACATGCTCGCGGAGTGGAACGACTGGCACAACCGCGTTCACATCCCGCACGTGCTCGCAGCGCCCCAGATGAAGAGTGTCCGGAAGTTTCGCGTGCACGACAGCACGGGGGACCTGAGATTCCGCCCGCAATACGTGACGGTGTACGAGCTGCCGAGCGCGGCGGATTTCGAGACGTACCGCACGGGTCCCGGGGTCGCCATGAAGCGCGAGTACGACGAGCGGTACGGCGGTGTGGGGAAGATCGCCCGCATCGTCTACGTCGAGACGCCGCTCGGGCAGATTTCGCCCGCGCGCCTCCCGGAGGAGATCCCGCTCGTGCGCTCGCTGTTCGAGGAGTACGCGGAGTCCTTGGGATTCGATCTCTCCTTCCAGGATTTCGCGCGGGAGCTTCAGAGCCTCCCCGGAGACTACGCCGCGCCCGGCGGGGCGATCCTCATCGCGCGCGAAGGGGATCGAATCCTCGGCTGCGTCGCGCTCCGGCCCATGGGGCAGGGCGTCTGCGAGATGAAGCGGCTGTTCGTCCGCCCCGACGCGCGCGGGCGCGCGCTGGGGCGCGGACTCGCGGAGGCGGTGATCGCCGAAGGCGTCGCGAGGGGCCACAAGAAGATGCGGCTCGACACCGTTCCCGCCATGATCGAGGCGATCGCGCTCTACCGCTCGCTCGGCTTCAAGGCCATCGAGCCCTACCGCGCCAATCCGATCCCGGGGGCGCTCTTCTTCGAGAAGAATCTTGGCGCGTGAAGCCCGACCCATGACGCTCCGGCGGGCGTTGAGGCGAATCGCATGGCAGAGCTTCCTGGCCGTGCCGTTCGCGATCTTCTTCAATCTGCTCTATGGAGGCGGGTTCAAGTCCTTCGGCTCCTATTTCGCCGTCTCGCTCCTCTTCGCCTATGTGATCGGCGCCACCGTCGCGATCAATCGTGCGTGGATCCTCCCCCGGCTCCGGAAGGCGATCCGGGCCGAAGGGAATACCGGCCTTGTCATCGAGATCGGGTCCTTCGCCCTAGCGAGCATGATGGGCGCCATCATCTCCGGCCTGATCTTGAACGCGGCTCTCGGGCACGGGCGGGCCATCTCCGGGCGCACCATCGCGAGTTTCCTCGCGTTCACGGTTCTCTTCTCCGCCCTGTTCATGGGCTGGATCTACGCGCTTCGCTTCCAGCGGCGCCTCACGGACCGCATCCGCGCCGAGGCGGAGGAGAAGGCCCGGGAAGAGCAGGAGCTTCGGATCGCGGGAGAGATCCAGCGCGCGCTCCAGCCCGGCCGTCCCCGGGTGACGCGCTCCTTCGCGGCCGCGGGAGCCGCGATCGCCTGCCGCACGATCGGCGGAGACTTCTTCGATTACTTCGATCTTCCTGGAGGACGTCTCGGATTCGCGCTGGGAGACGTGGCGGGCAAGGGACCGCCGGCGGCGCTCCTGGCCGCGATGGTGCAGGGCATCTTCACGTCCCACGTGGACGACGGACACGGGCCCGCGGGAACCATCGAGCGCGTGAACCGCGTTCTGAACGGGCGCATCGTGGAAGGGCGGTTCGCGACCATCTTCTACGCGGTGCTCTCCCCGGACGGAACGCTCCTCTCGTGTAATGCGGGCAACAACCATCCGTACCTCGTAAGTCGCGACGGCTCGGTGCGGCGCCTCGAGAAGGGAGGGGTCCCGATCGGTCCCTTCACGGAGCCGACCTACGAGGAAGAAGAGACCGCCCTCCGTCCCGGGGACACGCTGATCCTCTACAGCGATGGCGTGAGCGATGCGGCCGACGCCAACGACGAGCCCTTCGGCGAGGAGCGTCTGTTGAAGTCCCTGAACGGTGCCTGCGCGATGGAGCCGGAGCGGTTGATCGAGCACGTTCTGGGGGAAGTGCGCGCGTTCGCCGCGGACCGTCCGCAGTTCGACGACATCACGCTCCTCGTGGTGCGGTACGCGGGAGAGTAGGCCCCTCCCGGACCCGCTACCCCAGCCGCTTCTGGAACCTCTTCACGCTGAAGCCGAAGAAGACGAGTGCCAGGAGGAGCAGCATCAGAGTCTGCGGCAGCACGTCGAGAAAGTTCTCTCCCTTCAAGATCACCCCGCGCAGGATCTGGAGATAATACGTGAGCGGGAACAAGAGCCCCACCTCGCGCGCCACGTGCGGCATTCCCTCACGAGGGAACATGAACCCCGAGAGGAGCACGTTGGGGAGGAAGAAGAAATAGGAGCCCTGCATCGACTGCGCCTGCGTCTTGGCGAGGGTGGAGATGAAGAGCCCCAATCCGAGATTCGCCGTGATGAAGAGGAACGTGACCGCGTAGATCACCAGAAGGCTTCCGCGGATGGGCACGTTGAAGATGAAGTGCCCCAGCGTGAGCACGGCCGTGAGCTGCACGTATCCGACCAGCACGTAGGGGGCGATCTTTCCGATCATGATCTCCCCGCGGGTGATCGGCGTCACGATGAGCTGCTCCAGCGTGCCCTGTTCCCGCTCCCGGACGACCGACATCGACGTGATGATCATCATGGTGATGGAGAGAATCATCCCGATGATGCCGGGCACGATGAAGATGGAGCTCTTGAGGGCCGGGTTGTAGAGGGGGCGGACGCGGATGTCCACCGGGGGCGTCTCGATCTTGAGCGGCGCTCCGGATCGCGCGGCAAGGATCTCGACGTTCTTCCTCTGGCCCACCAGCTGTGCCGCGGCGATCGCGTTCTGGGAGGTGTTCGGATCGGAGGCGTCCACCAGGAGCTGGGCGGTTGCCGGCCGGCCGCGCTTCAATCGGCGGGCGAAGTCCCCCGGAATCACGATGGAGGCCCGCACGGTGCCCGTGTCGATCAACCGGGTCGCCTCCTGGTAGGACGCCGCGTGCCGCGTCACGACGAAATTGTCCGTGGCCGTGAGCTTCTGGATCAGATCGCGGCTCTCCTGGGTGCGGCTCTCGTCGTAGACCGCCATCGGCAGATGTCGCACGTCCATGTGGATGGCGAAGCCGAACACCAGGAGCTGGATGACCGGGATTCCCAGCATCATCGCCACGGTGGCGCGGTCGCGGCGCATCTGGATGAACTCCTTCCAGATCATCGAGCGCAGGCGGTGGACGGTCACGCTCCCTCGCGCTCCTGTAACGTCACGAAGATGTCCTCGAGGCTCTGTCCGGCCCCGAAGCTCGTCTTCACTTCGGTCGGCGTGCCCACCGCCTTGAGGCGGCCCTGGGAAAGAAACGCCAGGCGATCGAATTTCTCCGCCTCGTCCATGTAGTGTGTGGTGACGATCATCGTGGTTCCCTCATCCGCGAACCCGCGGATGATCCGCCAGAAGAGCCGCCGCGCCGCGGGGTCGACCCCGGCCGTGGGCTCGTCCAGGAACACGACGGGAGGGCGGTGGAGGAGGGCGCAGGCCAGGGCGAGCCTCTGCTTGATCCCGCCGGAGAGCGTGCCGGCGAGCTGGCTGGGAGTCGCGGTGATGTGCATCGCGCCGACGGCCCAGCTCACGCGCTCGCGCCAATCCTGGTCGAGGCCGTAGACCCCGGCATAGAAGCGCAGGTTCTCCTCGATCGTGAGGTCACGGTAGAGCCCGAACGCCTGCGACATGTAGCCGATCCGGGATTTCACCGCGTCGGGGTCCTGGACGACGTCGATCCCCGCGACGCGCGCGGTGCCCGACGTGGGCTGGAGCAGGCCGCAGAGAATCCGGATGGTGGTGGTCTTTCCGGAGCCGTTGGGCCCCAGGATCCCGAAAATCTCCCCGGGCCGGATCTCGAAGGAGACGTCGTCGACCGCCGTGATCTTGCCGAACCGGCGCACGATGGAGCGAACCTCGACGACGGGGCTCGCCGGGGCGACGGTGGTCCCGCCGTGTCCGCCCGGATCAGCTTCCGGGAAGGATCCGGGCATCCGCGGGCAATCCGGGTTTGAGGCCGCCGTTCTGGGCGTCGATCGCCACCTTGACGCCGAACACGATGTTGGCGCGCTCCTCCTCGGTCAGGGCCGCGCGCGGCGTGAACTCCGCGCGCGTGGCGATCTCGATCACCCGGCCCGGGTAGGCACGGTTGTCGCCGAGAACGGTAACGGAAACCCGGTCCCCGAGGTGGACCCCCACGACCCGCGGCGCCTCGATGTAGACGCGGATCCAGAGCTTCTTCGGGTCGCCCAGGGTGAGCAGCGGCACGGTGGGGCCGACGACCTCCCCCTGCTCCACGCTCTTCAGGAGCACGACGCCGGAAATCGGCGCCGTGAGCACCAGCTCGCGCGCCTTGCTCCGCGCCGACTGGAGCCCGGCCCGGGCGGCCTCCGCGCCTTGGCGCGCCGCGTCCACCATCTGCTTGCGGTATCCGGACTCGAGCAAACGATAGCGCTGCGCGGCGCCGTCGCGGCCGGCCGCGGCTTGATCGCGCTGCGTCACGGCCCGGTCGAGGTCGGCCTGCGCGGCGAGCTGCTTCGCGAAGAGCGCCCGCACGCGGGTGAGCTCGATTTCCGCGAGGGACAGGGCGGCCACCGCGGTGTCCAGGTCCGCCTTCGCCGCGCTCCGCTCCTCGGGCCGCGGCCCCTGCTCCTGATCCCGCGCCAGGGCGCCCGCGCGCTCCACCTCGGCCTCCTGCTCGCGCACCCCGGCCGTGACCTCACCCTGCGACAGGATCACCAGCGTATCGCCGACCTGGACCGAATCGCCCTCGTTCACCCGGATCTCCGTCACGCGTCCGCCCACCAGGGAGGCCACGTCGACCTCGTTCAGCTCGATGGTTCCGCTGCCGCGGACTCCGGAACTCCCCTTCGAGCAGCCTGCGAGGACGGCGACGAGGAGCGCTGCCGCGGGC
The DNA here is from genome assembly GCA_041486775.1 of Candidatus Eiseniibacteriota bacterium. Classification (GTDB taxonomy): domain Bacteria; phylum Eisenbacteria; class RBG-16-71-46; order SZUA-252; family SZUA-252; genus WS-7. The sequence goes on from JBGPMB010000001.1 coordinate 52,567, forward strand.
ACAAGCCGCGCTCGCGGCCGTGCCCACGTGGTCGTCATCGTGCGGAGATTCTTCATCGCTGGTACTATATCAGCCTCCCATGAAAACGGCATTCGAGGGAATCCGTCCGCGCGTCGATCCCGGCGTCACCACCCGCCGTGTCGCGCTCTCCCTGGCCGTGGCGGCGCAGGGGATGATCAATCTCTTCTCGGCGCTCCTCTCCCATCCGCCCCAGCGCCTGGTGGCGTTGCGGCGCATCGTTCCCACGACGGTGCTGGACACCAGCCGCACCTTCACGCTCCTCGCGGGCGTGCTCCTGCTCCTCACCGCCTGGGGGCTTCGGCGCGGCAAGCGGCGCGCGTTCGTGGCCGCCATGTTCCTCTGCGCGGTCTCCGTGCCGGTGAACATGCTCAAGGCGTTCGATTTCGAGGAAGCGACCGCGGCGACGGCGCTCCTGTTCGCGCTGGGGGTGAGCGGAGACGCCTTCCGGGTGAAAAGCCGCGAGCTCTCGTTGCGGGCGCTGCGGTCCCGCGCGCTCGTCGCGGCGGTTGCCTTCGCGATCTACGCGGTGGCGGGGTGCTGGATCCTGGAATCCATCTACGGTGGGGCCGGGTCGTTCGGGCGGGCGGTGGCCGAGTCCGCCTACCGGCTCTTCGGAATCGGTCACGAAAGCTTCACCCTTCCGTATCAGGTAGGGCCGCACGCCCGGAACGTCGTCCGGTGGTTTCTCGACTCGCTGAGCATCCTCGCGTTCACGTTCGTGGCCGGAATCGGCCTCGCCGCCTTGAAACCGGTCCAGCACCGGGGGCGCCACCGTCTCGAATCGGCCCGGGTCCAGGAGTTGCTCGAGCAATACGGTGACTCCTCGGTGGCCGCTTTCGCGCTGGCGCCCGACGCGGACTATTTCTTCAGCGCCAACGGCCGCGCAGTGATCGCCTACAGGTTCGAGTCGGACACCCTGATCGCGATCGGGGATCCGGTGGGGCCGGAGGAAGAGCACCTGCCTCTGCTCCTGGCGTTCGCGGCGCACTGCTCGGAGCGGGATTGGAGCTTCGCGCTCTTCCAGGCGCGGCCCGAGCGGCTTCCGATGTACCGCTCGCTCGGATGGCGGGCGCTCCACATCGGGGAGGACCCGATTCTCTGGACCGACCGGTTCACGCTCGAGGGCTCGGCGATGGGGGATGTGCGGCGGGCGACGCGGAAGCTCGAAGCCTCGGGCATCGAGGTACGCCATTTCGTCCCGGGGCTGAACCCGTTCGACAGCGCCCACTCGGGCGGTCTGGTGGATCAGCTGCGACAGATCTCGAGCGAGTGGCTGGCGGAGCGGCGCGGCGGCGAAATGGGTTTCTCCATGGGGCGGTTCGATCCGCATCGCCTCTCCCGGGAATGGGTCGCGGTGGCCTGGGACAAGACGCGCCAGCGCGCGATCGCGTTCATGACGTGGGTGCCGATCTGGGCCCGCCGCGGCTGGGCGCTCGACCTCATGCGGCGGCGCGGCGACGCTCCCGCCGGGTCCATGGAATTCCTGATCGCGAAGTCGGTCGAGGCGGCCAAGGAGCGCGGCGACGCCCTGCTCTCGCTCTCGCTCTCGCCGCTGGCGATGGTGGACGGCGCGGAGGGGAAGGCTGCGGGCGACGAGGCGTTCGACAAAGGGCCGGAGCGCGCGCGCGCGTTTCTCATGCAGCATCTGGCGAGGTTCTACGAGTTCGAGGGACTGTTCCGGTGGAAGGAAAAATTCAATCCGGCGTTCGAGGATCGCTACCTGGTCTACCCGGATCCCATGGCGCTGCCTCAGGTGGCTTTGGCACTCGCCCGGGCGCAGACCTCGGGGGGCATCCGGTCCTATTTCCGTTCCCCGGACCGCGCGGCGCCTGCCAGACAAGCTATACCAGCATCGTGAGTTACGGGGTGGACAGGGTCCAGTCTCGGGGCATTTCTCGAGAGGGAACCCGCCGCTTCGCGAGGGGTAGGAACACGTGGGGACGCGCCACGGATTGGCCGGGCGCAGAGGAGCCGGAGCTTTCGTGAATCGACAGTGGATCTTCGTAGCGTTGGTCGCCTCGGCGGCGCTCGTTTTCGCGGGCTCGTCCGAAGCAGCTAATACTGTTTCCTCCCCCCCGGCGCCCCCCCGAGCAGCCGCCTCCCCGCGGCACTCGGTGGCGGGCGCGTCGACCACCGCAACGCACGCGGCCCGATCGCGCCATGGGCGGAAGCACCATCGGCACCATACGGCCGACCGGACTCAGCTCATCGCGCGCAATCCCATGAGTGCGGCTGGAGGATCCCCCCCACAGCCGGCTCGTCACCTCCCGCACCAGCACGCCGCGCTTCGGCCCTCATCCCATGGGTATCGCCAGCACGAGCGCAGCAGGACGGGAAGTCACGGGCCGCAGGCGGAGTCTCCGGACCGCATCGACATATCCACGGCGACGGCGCGGCTGGATCTCCGCGCGCTGGCCACGCCGAACTCGCACGTCGAAATGGTAAGCCGGGGCCGCGGCCCCCCGAGGGCCGGTCCCCGTCTTGATCTCACTTCTTCTCCCTCTCCGTACGAAGTTCTCGGCAGCACCGCTTTCCCGACGTACCACCCACTCACAATCGCATTCGATGTGTCCAGGGACCGGCTTGTGAGCCGGCCTCCCCACCCCGTACGCCTGGAGGGCGCGACGGTGTGTTTCGATTGCCCTCCATAGGAGACTCTCCATGATTCGCTCGAACCAGATTCGCACGCTTTCCGCCTTCGCCATCGCGATCCTGCTTCCGATCGCGGCGTTCGCGGCCACGGGTACGGCCAAGTCCTCCGCGACACCGGCCCCGAAGGCTGCGGTAACCAACGCGACGGCAACCACGGCCCATTCGCACCCGGCGCACCTGGCCTCGAAGACCAAGCGCGCCCCCGCGGTGGACATCAACAGCGCGAGCAAGGAAGACCTGATGAAGCTGCCGGGCATCACCGACGAGCTCGCGCAGAAGATCATCGACGCCCGGCCGTACAAGACGAAGATGGAGCTCACCAAGAAGAACGTGCTCACGAAGCTCGAGTACGGCAAGGTGCGCGGCCACGTGATCGCGAAGCAGGAAGCCAAGACGCCGGAAGCCAAGTCGACGGAGACCACGCCCGAGACGAAGACGCCGGATTCCAAGTAGTTCGTCGTTTCTTTCTGGCCCGTGGAGGGGCGGAAGCCTAGAGTCTCTCCACGGGCTTTTTTATTTTCCGTCCTCGCCGAGGGTGTGCATGTTTCGACTCATCGCGCGCTACACCGAATGGCTCCACACGCGCTGGCCCGCCGGAACCGTGGAGAGGCTCCCGGAGGCGGCCCCGGATGGGACGACCAACGTTCCGGGGGTCTCGATCTCGGGGGATCTGACCGGCATCCCGCTTCTCAAGTTCGCCCTCGACTCCGGGGCGCGCGCCGCGCGCTCGGCCGCGCCGGGCGCGCCGGACGGCGTGCTCGATCTCGCGATCGTGGGCGCCGGCGTGTCCGGGATGGCGGCCGCGGTCGAGGCCCGGAAGCTCGGACTCGCCTTCGAGATTCTCGAGGCGGCGGAGCCTTTCTCCACGCTCGTGAATTTTCCGAAGGGGAAGCCGATCTACACCTACCCGCGCTCGATGAAGCCGGCGGGGGACCTGCAAGTGAGGGCCGAGGTGAAAGAGGACCTGGTCTCCGAGCTCAGGTCCCAGACCGAGAGAGCCGGGATCCGTCCTAAGGCGGCCCGCGCGGAGCGCGTGGAGCGAGCGGGCAATCTTCTCGGCGTGCGCCTCGAGGGAGGCGCCACGCTCAAGGCGCGCCGGGTGTTGATCGCGATCGGGAAGAGCGGGGGTCACCGGATGCTGGGCGTGCCGGGTGAGCACCTCGACAAAGTGTACAACCGTCTCTACGACCCCAAGGACTACGCGGGGCAGGAGGCGCTGGTCGTCGGAGGCGGGGATTCCGCGCTGGAGACCGCGATCGCGCTCGTCCAGGCGGGCGCGCACGTCACGCTCTCCTATCGCCGGAAGGAATTCTCGCGCGCGAAGGGCGAGAACATAGCGAAGCTCTACCTCCTCGAGGAAGGAGGGGCGCTCCGGCTCCGGTTGGGCACGCAGGTGAAGGAGATCCGCCCGAGCGAGGTAGCACTCGCGGACGGCGGGGAGGAGACGATTCGAAACGACGTCGTCTTCACGATGCTCGGCCGCGAGGCGCCGCTGGAATTCTTCCGGCGCTCCGGGATCCGGATCGCCGGGGAGATGCGCGGCGCGCAATGGGCGGCGCTATCGCTCTTCGTCCTCTTCTGCGTCTGGCTCTACAACTGGAAATCCGGCGGCTCCATGTCGCAGCTCTTCGCCGACCGCCACTGGTTCCCGTTCAACCTGCCCGATCTCCTGAGCCGGCTCGGGGGCGCGATCGCGGCCGACGCCCGGACACCCCGAACGCTTCTCGGCACGATCGCCATCAGCGCCTCGGGCCCCTCGTTCTGGTACACGCTCGCCTACTCCACCGTGGTGGTGATCTTCGGGCTCAAGCGCATCCGCCGGCGGAAGACTCCCTACGTGACCGCCCAGACGACGACGCTCATGATGGTCCAGGTCCTTCCGCTCTTTCTCCTGCCCGAGATCATTCTGCCGCAGCTCGCCTACCACGGCCTCCTGCCGCGCGGGCTCCTGGACGCGCTCTTTCCCGTCGTGACGTACGGGCACGGCCGGGAATTCTGGCGCGCGTACGGGCTCATCCTCGCGTGGCCGCTGGACGTCTACAACATCTTCACCCACGACCCCCTGTGGTGGTGGATCGGGATCGGAGTCGTTCAGACCCTCGTCCTGATCCCGCTCGGCATCTACTTCTTCGGCAAGGGTGTCTATTGCGGCTGGATCTGCTCGTGCGGCGCGCTCGCCGAAACCCTGGGGGACACGCACCGCCACAAGATGCCCCACGGGCCCGCCTGGAACCGCCTGAACATGGCGGGGCAGGGCGTTCTTCTGATCGCGGTCCTCATCCTCCTCATCCGGATCGTCGGCTGGATTCTTCCGGACGGGAACGCCATCGATTCCGTGTTCGATCCCTTCTTCAAGACGCCGTACAAGTGGGGGGTCGACGTGTTCCTCGCGGGGGTACTGGGCTACGGGCTCTACTTCTGGTTCTCGGGCCGCGTCTGGTGCCGCTTCTTCTGTCCGCTGGCCGCGCTCATGCACGTCTACGCGCGCTTCAGCCGGTTCGCGATCGTCGCCGACAAGAAGAAATGCATCTCCTGCAATGTGTGCACTTCGGTCTGCCATCAGGGGATCGACGTGATGAACTTCGCGAACAAGGGCGCGCCGATGCAGGACCCCGAGTGCGTGCGCTGCTCGGCGTGCGTGCAGAGCTGCCCCACCGGGGTGCTCCAGTTCGGCCAGGTCGACCGGAAAGGGAAGACCCTGAAGCTGGACCTCCTCCCGGCGTCCCCGGTGATCATGCGGGAAGGGCCGGCGTGAGGTGATGGGCGGCCCCCGGGTGGAGTTTCGGTCTCTGGACACCGTCTGGGTCCAGATTACCGGCACGCTCTGCAACATCGCCTGCCGCCACTGCTTCGTGAGCGCCGGGCCCAAGAGCGATTCGCTCGCGCTCATGACGCGGGCGCAGGTGGAGACGGCCCTCACGGAAGGGGCCGAGCTGGGGGCGCGGGATGCTTACTTCACCGGAGGGGAGCCTTTCCTCCATCCCGAGATCCGGAGTCTGGTGGACTTCGCTCTCCAGCGGATGCCGCTCACCATCCTGACCAACGCGCTCCTCATCGACGAGGAGCTCGCCGGGTGGATCGCGGACCGCTTCTCGGGAAGCCGCTACTCCTTCGATCTCCGCGTGAGCCTCGACGGCACGACCGCCGAGCGGAACGACCGGGTGCGTGGACGGGGCGTCTTCGACGGCGTCGTGGCCGCGCTCGGACATCTGGCGCGGGCCGGCGTCTCGCCGGTGGTCACCGTGGTGGAGCACGAGGAGGCGTTGAAGGCTGCGGAGGCGCGTGCGGTGTTCACGGAGTTCCTGCGCGGGCTGGGGCTCCCGCATCCGCGGATCAAGTTCCTGCCTCTGCTCCGCATCGGGAGGGAAGTGCGGCGCTCGCGCGGGTACCTCGAGCGCGAGGCGTTGGGGCCCGAGCCTCTCGCCCCCGAGGTCGAGGAATCGCTGATCTGCTCCTCGAGCCGGACCGTGACGGCCCAAGGCGTCATGACCTGCCCGATTCTGGTCGAGGTTCCCGAGGCGCGGCTGGGAGATTCGCTCCGTCAGGCGGAGCGCGCCATCCAGCTTCGCTGGCGCGCCTGCCACACGTGCGTCGTGGAAGGGCTTCGCTGCGCGACGTGAGGGGCGGAGGCCAACCCGCGGCGCGAGACGGGGCCCGAGCTAGCGCTGCCGGGGCCCGTACGCCTGGCCCCGGGCCGGCTCCGCGCGGTCCAGGTCCGCGAGGGTCTGCGTGAGAGGCTCCCAGACCTGCCCGAACGCGAGCTTCGCCAGCTCGCCCTCGGGGGGCAGCTCGCCCAGGAAGAACGCCCGCCCGTTCGCCCGAAGCACCCAGCCGTCGCCGTAGCGCGACGCGTATCCGCTCCCACGGTCGCTCCGCGTCCGCGCGAGGAGGTCGCCGAGCGTCCAGTCGCCGCAATGGTCCTGCCAGTCCGAGTCGACCCGCTTCGCCCGATCCGGGTCCTGCTTTCTCAGGTCGGGGGGAATCAGGCAGTAGTCCTTGTCGTCACCGCTCACGGGGGTCGATGCCAGAATGGAGTGGGCAAAGGCATGGAGCGTCCCCGAATTCCCGGTGATGGCCGTCTCATCCTCCACGTTCAGGATGGAGTACTCATAGCCCACCGACAGCTCGCGGTCGCGTGTCACAACGACCATCGTGCCTTCCGAATAGCGCTCCCGTTCGGCGCCCTTGTCGTCCTTGTCCACGGTCTTGTGGTAGACGGTCTGGGTGAAGGCGCCGACATTCGTGTTGGTGCGCAGGCCGTAGAACCGGCCCACGATCACGCGATCCACGCCCAGGTCGCGCCCGATGCGCGCGGCCTGCCGCGGGCTCAGTCGGTCGAGCATCGCCACGGGGAGCGCCTCATAGACGCGCTCGCTCGGGATGAGCTCGGTGAAGCGGAAATCGGAGGAGGCGATCCTCCGCGACAGCTCGGCGTAGGCCCGGTCCGCGAATCCCTTGGAGAGGGCGCCGAGATCGGTCTCGTTCGCGAAAGGGAAGAACGCGACGCGGGGCTGGGTCTCGTCGTAGGCCTGCTGGATCCGGTGCGCGACGTCCCGGTACCGCGCCTGGAACTGCTGCGCCGTCTGGAACTCGTCGTAGGCGCGCTTGGGAGCGCCCCCCTCGAGATCGTCCACCGCCTGCGCGTACTCGATGCCCGCCGCGCCGTGCCGGATCGCCGCATCGTCGCGGTCGAACGCGGGATCGGGCGGGAGCACGATCCGATACGCCGCCAGCTCGTCCTGGAATTTGCCCAACTCGAGCGAGCGGTTCGCGGCCGCCAGGGTGTCCCGGGCCGCGAGCCTGCGGATCTCGGTCTCGCGCTCGTCCACGAGTCTCGTCGCGACCTGCGTCATCGCGGCTCGGGCCCGCTGGTTCTCGGGATCCTTCCGCAACGCGCGCGCGGCCTTCTGGTAGGCCTTATCCAGCTCACCCTGGCCGTACGCCTTTTCGCTTTGCTGCGCGAGCTTGTTCGATCCCGCGCATGAGAGCGCGAGCGTGCCGGCGACGAGAACCCCCACGAGCAGACGTGCCTTGAGCCCGAATCGATCGTTCATGATTCCCTCCTTGTCGTGCATCTATCGGCAGGTCCCGCCCAATGTATAGCCCTCCGGAACAGGTGCGGCCGTGGTAGGTTAGCCGGCATGGCGCCGGGAGCATCCCCTGCTCCCGGTCATGAACTCCGACACGGAGGTGAAGCGTGGCCAGGATCAACACAGGTCGCGTCATCCAGGGCGGGCTCCTCGCGGGATTGGTCATCAATGTGATCTGCATGGTCAACATGGGCGTGATCTTGAGCCGCAAGCTCATGGAGGCCCAGAGCGAGGGGTCGTTCCTCAAGGAGCCCCGATTCGCGTTCGCGCCCGCGTGGGTGGTCGTGATGTTCCTTGCCGGGATCGCGCTCGTCTGGCTCTACGCCGCGGTGCGGCCGCGGTTGGGGCCCGGTCCGCGCACGGCGCTTCTGGTTGGGATCATCGCCGGGCTCCTCTCGGGCGTGCCCGACAACATGGCCAACGCGGCGTGGGGTCTTTCGGGCCGCTATCTACCGTTCATGTGGATGGTCGAGCGGGTCGTGTCCTTCGCCCTCGGGACGCTGATCGGCGCCTGGTGGTACAAGGAGGCAGGCGACGCGTGAAGTATCTCAGGCTCACCCGGATCGCCATTCTCCTGACGCTGGTCCTGCACCCCGGCCCGTCGCACGCGGTCGCGCCGCAGGGCGCGGGGCCCGCCGCCCGGGAGATCCACGTGCGGACGCTCGCGAACGGCATGAAGATCCTGGTATGGCCGGACCACGACATTCCAAACGTCGCCGTCTACAACTGGTTCCATGTCGGCAGCCGGAACGAGCGACCCGGGATCACCGGACTCTCCCATTTCTTCGAGCACATGATGTTCAAGGGATCCGAGCACTATCCGCCCGGCGCGTTCGACCGGGTCATGGAAGAGAACGGCGGCTCGAACAACGCGTTCACGACCGAAGACGTGACCTGCTACCAGGACTGGTTCCCGAAGAGCATCCTGGAATTGATCTTCCGCCTCGAGGCCGACCGCATCTGCTGCCTCTCCTTCGACCCCAAGAACGTGGAGAGCGAGCGTCAGGTCGTCTATTCCGAGCGCCGGACCTCCGTCGACAATGACAACGAGAGTCTCCTCGACGAGCAGGTTCAGGCAGCGGCCTACGTCGGACATCCCTACCACAATCCGGTGATCGGCTGGCCGGGCGACATCGAGCGGTGGACCATCGACGACCTCCGCGAGTACTTCAAGGTTCACTACGCGCCGAACAACGCCACCCTGATCGTGGTGGGCGACGTGACGCCGGAGGAAGTCTTCCGCCTCGCGGAGCAGTACTTCGGCCCGATCCCCGCGGTCCCTCAGCCCAAGGACCGCGTGACCCAGGAGCCGCCCCAGGTAGGGGAGCGGCGCGTCTCGATCCGGAAGTTCGGACAGACTCCGCTCCTCGAGATGGCGTTCCACACCGGCGCCGCGGACGACAAGGACGCGGAGGCGCGCGATCTCCTGGTGGACATCCTGGGCTCGGGAGAATCCTCGCGGCTCTATCGAAGGCTGGTGGACCAGGATCGGCTGGCCATCGGCACGTCCGCCTCTCTGGGCCCGGAGGGTTTCGATCCGGGGCTGATCAAGATCTCGGTGACGGTGGCCCCGGACAAGACGCTCGCGGCCTCGGAGACAGCGCTCCTCGATGAGCTTTCCAAGATGGCGGCCACGGGCCCCACGGAGGAGGAGCTTCGCAAGGCGAAGAATTCCGCGCTCGTGGGGTACTGGCGGGAATTGAAGGCGATCAACACCAAAGCCGAAGCGCTCGGAACCTTCGAGGTGCTCCGCGGCGATTACCGGAAGCTCTTCACCGCCCCGGACCGTTACGAGCGGGTGACCCGCGCCGAGATCCAGGTCCTCGCGCGAAAGACGTTCGACGAGAAGAACCGGACGGTGGGCACCCTGGTGCCGGAGAAAGAGGAGGCAGCGCGATGATCCGCCTCGTGGCGCTCCTCCTGCTTCTGGGCGCGCCGCCCGCGGCGTCCGCGTTCGATATGCCCCGCACGCGCGAGGTCCGTCTCCCGAACGGCGCGCTCGTGATCATGGCCGAGAAGCACGACGTTCCGCTGATCGCGTTCCGCGCGCTCCTCCGAGGCGGCGCCATCGCCGACGCTCCGGGGAAGGAGGGCGTGGCCTCGATCACCGGCGGGCTCTTGCGCAAGGGGGCGGGCAAGCGAACCGCGCAGGAGATCGCGGCACTGGTGGACGGACTGGGCGCCGAGCTGGACACGGGGGCGGGGCTCGAGCTCTCGTACGTCACCGGGGAATTCATGTCACGGGACCAGGCGGTGATGCTGGACATCCTGGCCGACGTCCTACGCCGGCCCACCTTCCCGGCGGAGGAGTTCGAGAAGCTGAAGAAGCAGACGATCGACGGCATCACGGCCGACAAGGACGACCCGCGGAACGTGATCGGCGAGTACGGATACACGTTCCTCTACGGGGACCATCCGTACGGGCGGCCGGTCGACGGGGACGAGGCGACCAATCGCGAGCTGGTGCGGGACGACGCGCTTCGCTACTACCATGAGAACTACGGCGGGGACCGGCTGATTCTCAGCATGGTCGGAGATTTCAGCGCGCCGGCGATGGAGGCGAAGATCCGCGCGAAGCTCTCGGACTGGGCGAAGGCGCCCGGGCCGGCGCCTCAGGCGCCCCCGGCCTCGCGCCGCACGGGGCGCCGCGTCCTCCTCGTCGACAAACCCGACGCCACGCAGACCTATTTCTGGATGGGCACGATCGGCGTCACGCGCACGGATCCGGGCCGCCTTCCGCTCGACATCGCGAACACCGCTTACGGTGGACGATTCACCTCCATCTTGAACACCGCGCTCCGGCTCGAGGGGGGCCTGACCTACGGGGCGGCGATCCGCGGCCCGCGTTACAGCCAGGCGGGGCCCTTGGCGATCATCTCGTACACGAAGACCGAGACCACGGGGAAGGCGGTGGACCTGGCGCTCAAGACTCTGGAATCGGTCCGCAGCGCGGGCATCGATTCGACGACGCTGCTCTCGACGAAGACCTACATGGTGGGGCAATTCCCGCCGCGGCTCGAGACCGAGGATCAGATCGCGAGCGCGCTCGCGGACCTGGCGTTCTACGGCTTGGGGAAAGAGGAGCTGGAGCACTACACGGACCGCGTCGTGGCCGCCCGGCCGGAGGACGTGAAGCGCGCCATCACGCGCATCTACCCGCCCGCCGAGGACATCACCTACGTGTTCGTGGGGAACGCCGCCGCCATCCGCGGGGTCGTGAAGAAGTACGGACCGGTAACCGAGGTACCCATCACGGATCCGATGCTCTCGATCCGCGCGGGCGGCGGCGCTTCTCGCGGCCCGCGTCCCGCACGGCGTGGGCCAGGACGAATTCGATCTGGCCGTTCACGCTCCGGAGCTCGTCCGCCGCCCACTGCTCGAGGCTCTCCCATAGCTCCGGGCTGATTCGCAGCAAGAAAGCCTTCCGTTCGGCCACCTCGTCCCCTACTTGTAGAGCGTCCCGGTGTTCAGGACGGGGGTCACCGCGTGCTCGCCGCACAGCACGACGAGAAGATTGCTGACCATGGCGGCTTTCCGCTCTTCGTCCAGCTCCACGACATGGTTCTTCCCGAGCCGGTCCAGCGCCATCTCCACCATGCCGACCGCGCCCTCCACGATCCGCTGCCGCGCCGCGATGATCGCTCCCGCCTGCTGGCGCTGCAGCATCGCCTGTGCGATTTCCTGCGCGTAGGCCAGATGGCTGAGCCGCGTCTCCAACACCTCGACGCCCGCGGTCTTGAGCCGCTCGTGCAGCTCGACCTTGAGGAACTCCGAGACCTTATCCGTGCTGCCGCGGAGCGAGATCCCGTCCGAATCGTAGTCGTCATACGGATAGGAGCTGGCCAGGTGCCGCACCGCGGTTTCGCTCTGCACCGTGACGAACCGCTCGTAGTCGTCCACGTCGAAGGTGGCCTGCGCCGTGTCGCGGACCTTCCAGACGACCACGGCCGCGATCTCGACGGGGTTTCCGTGCTGGTCGTTCACCTTGATGCGCTCGCCGTTCAAGCTTCGCGCCCGAAGCGAGAGCTTCTTCCGCGTGATGAACGGATTCATCCACCACCAGCCGCTTTGTCGCACGGATCCGACGTAGCTCCCGAACAGGATCAATACGACGGACTGGTTCGGCTGCGCGGTGAAGAGCCCCGCCGCCGAAAGCGCTCCCAGCCCGATCGCGAGCACCGCGAGCAGGATGCCACCGAGCGGCTGCGGGCTTCCGACCGCCTGGATGAAGAGCCCGATGCCCGTGAAGAAGAGGAGGATGGTGACGGTGAGCCCCACGGCTCCGCTCACCGGCTTCGCGACGCGTTCTACAGTCATGTCCGTTCTCCTTGCGTTGAGGGTGACATCAATACGATAGCATAGTGATATCATCAACGCAAGAGGAATCGGAATCTTCGCCTCTGTGCAACGGGGGCCGGACGATCGTCCGGCCCCCGAGGTTTGCTTCGTGTGGGATTCGTGCTACGGCATGGTGATGGCGTTGCCGTCCATGGTCACCGCGCCGTTTTGCGCGAGGGCTCTGCCGACGAGACTCGCGCCCGTGCCCAGACTGATGCTGGTCAGAGCGATGATATTTCCCTTGAAGGCCGTGCCCAACCCCAGCGTCGCGGAGCTGCCGACCTGCCAGTACACGTTACGAGCCAAGCTGCCGCCGGTCATGACGACCGACGAGCTGCTCGCGGTATTGAGAGCGCTCGCTATTTTGAAAATGAATACCGAGCTCGCGTTGCCGTTGAGCGTGAGAGCGCCGGTCAGCTGGGCCGATGACGTGAAGCAATAAACGCCCTGCGTGAGCGTCTTGCCGCCGAGGTCCTGGCCGGTCAAAGACGTCCCGCACGTCTTGGCGGCGAGAGCATTGTATGCGGGCGTGAGGTCGGTCTGCGCCTGAGCGGAAGAGACGTCACCGGAATGGGTCGTTCCGGTGATCGTGCCGGGAGGAAAGCCGGTGGGCGAGATGCCGGGGCTGCCCACGCCGAGATCTCCGGTGATGGCGGTCGCGCCCGTATTCGTCACTGCGGACATGCCCAGCACCACATAGGACTGAGCCGTGCTGAGGACCGGAGCCGTGGGATTGGCCCCCGTTCCCGGGCCGGTGACGCTGGACTTGCCGTTGCTTCCGCAGGCTCCGGAGAACAGAGCGGCGGAGAGAAGAATGGCGGTGAGGCGTGCCGAAGGACGATAGAGTCTATTCATGAGTCTCTCCTTGTTTCCGTGTGTGAATCGATGCGACGGGGACATGCGGCGGGAATGGAACGTCGAGGCGAGGAACGCGGTCAGTGGAAGCCGCGCGCCGGGCCCGCTCGTACGACGCCGCATCTTCTCCGCGGTCGGTGCGCGCGCTGGCTTCGGGGCGTGTGGTTCATGTTCGCTATGTTAGCTTATTATGCTAACAGCACAAGCGCTATTGTGATTCTTCGCCCCGCTCGCGCATAACTCCGTAGAAGCTACGGAGCCTGGCGGCCTGGCAGCACCCGCAACTCCTGTGAATACGCTCCAAAGTCACCGTGTGCCGCCACGGGGGCCACCCCGTGCCACCACCGGCGCGCTCCAAGGCGTACAATCTTCCCCATGTGCGCGAGCTGGGTGTTCGGGAGCTGGAGGGATTCGAGCCGCCGCTGGCCGGGCTCGGACACGAGTCCCCTCCGCGGGGAGCTCCTGAGCGTCGAGCATCTCGAGGAGCGAGCGCGCGTTCTGGCCGCGAGCTACACCCTGGCGCGGAATCCACGCCATCGCCCGCGCCGCTTTCTGCCCCGGCTCCATGAGAATGCCCGCGTCCTTCGCGGCGCGTATCAGGTTCTGGCCACCGACGTGCGCCGCGGGGAGGCCGTGGCGCCGGCGGCGGAATGGCTCCTCGATAACTTCCACCTCATCGAGACGGAGATTCTCGAGGTTCGCAAGAACCTGCCGCTGCGCTATTACCTGGACCTTCCCAAGCTCGCGGTGCGCGACCTGGCAGGCATGGCCCGGGTGCACGCCATGGCCTTCGAGTTCATAAGGCACAGCGACGCGCGCTTCGATCTCCATCGTCTGACGCGATTCGTGAGCGCCTATCAGACGGTGGCGCCCCTCACCTTGGGAGAGCTGTGGGCGTGGCCGAGCATGCTCAAGCTCTGCCTCATCGAAAACCTTCGCCGCCTCACGGACGAAATCATGGAGAGCCGCTCGGGCGAGGTGGAAGCCGACCGCTACTTCGCTCGTTTCGAGGTCACGGCCGCGGGAGAGCCCTTGCCGGCTCTACCGGAGACCCTCTCGAACGGGTTCGTGGTTCAGCTGGTCCAGCGAACGCGGGAGCTGGGCGCCCGGATTTCGGAGCTCCGGATCGAGCTGGAGCGCAGGCTCCAGGCCACCGGCTTCAGCATCGACGAGGCCGTGCGCGCCGAACATCAGCGTCAGACCATGGGACAGGCGTCCATGGGGAACTCGATCACCGGCCTGCGGCTGGTCTCCACCATCGACTGGAACCGCGCGATCGAGAGGGTGAGCCTGATGGAACAGGTTCTCCAGCGCGATCCCGCCGGGGTGTACGGCCAGATGGATTTCCGGAGCCGGGACCGCTACCGGCAGGCCGTCGAGGAATTGTCCGAGCCCACCGGCGAGGCTCAGCTCCGTGTCGCGCTTCGGGCGGTCGAGAGCGCGCGGCAGGTGGACCAGGGCCGCCAGGAGGATCCAAGCGGCCACATCGGGTATCACCTGATCGGCGGCGGGCGGCGGGACTTCGAACTCGACGTTGCCTACGTGCCCCGTCTCAAGCAACGGATCCGCCGCTTCATCTTCCGGAACAACGCCACCCTTTATCTCGGCTCGATTTTCCTCCTGACCGCGCTCGGTACCGCCGGCGCCGTGATCTACGGGTGGAGTCAGGGCGCTCCGGTACTCGTGCTGCCGTGGATCGGCCTGCTCGCGCTCACCCCCGTGGGGCAGCTCGCCTCTTCGATCGTCCAGAAGGGGGTGCACCGGGTGGCGCGACCGCGGCGTCTCCCGAGGGTGGACCTCCCGAACGGCGTGCCCGAAGAGGGGCGGACCATGGTGGTGGTGCCCACGCTGCTCGCGAGCGCGGCGGGCGCGCGGGCGCAGATCGAGCACCTCGAAGTGCAGGCGCTGGGGAACGCCGATCCCCACCTTCATTTCGCGCTGCTCACGGATTATCCGGATTCCACGGAGGCCGAGCGGCCCCAGGACCAGCACATTCTGGCCGCGGCGGTCGAGGCCATCGAGGGCTTGAACGCCCGCCACGGGAACGGCCGGCAGGACCGCTTCTACCTCTTTCATCGGCCCCGGCAATGGAATCCACGGCAAGGCGTCTGGATGGGTTGGGAGCGGAAGCGCGGGAAGATCGAAGAGTTCAACGCTCTGCTGCGGGGCGCCACCGATACGTCGTTCCACCTCATGGTGGGCGACCGTTCGATTCTCGAGAAGATCCGCTACGTGATCACGCTCGACGCCGACACCCGGTTGCCCCGCGACGCCGCCACACAGCTGATCGGTGTCATCCGGCACCCCTTGAACCGCCCCCACTTCGATCCCAAGCTGCGGCGCGTCACGTCGGGATACGGGATTCTCCAGCCGCGCGTGAGCGTCACCATGTCGAGCGCGGCCGGCTCCCTGTTCGCCCGTGTCTACGCGGGCCATACGGGCGTGGACCCCTACACGACAGCCGTCTCGGACACCTACCAGGATCTCTTCAGCGAAGGCATCTTCACCGGGAAGGGGCTGTACGACGTCGACGCGTTCCGGGCCGCGCTCGAGGGGCGTGTTCCCGAGAACGCCCTTCTCTCGCACGATCTGTTCGAAGGCATCTACGCGCGAACGGCCCTGGTCTCGGACGTGGAGCTGGTGGACGACTTCCCGTCGAGCGTTCTGGCCCACGCGCGACGCCAGCGCCGCTGGGTGCGCGGCGATTGGCAGATCTTGTCCTGGCTCTTCCCGTGGGTTCCCACGCGGCGTGGCCTCGAGCGGAACCGGCTCCCCTGGGTCAGCCGCTGGAAGATCCTCGACAATCTCAGGCGCAGCCTCGTGGCGCCCAGCACGCTGGCGCTCCTCGCGTCCGCGTGGACCTGGCTCCCCGGGTCGCCCTGGATCTGGACCTTCGCGGTGGTCGGGTGCATGAGCTTCCCGATCCTTCCCCAGCTCTGGCGCGGTCTCATGGGGCCCGCCGAGCATCAGCCGTGGGGGGTCTTCCTGCGCGACCTGCGCGAAGAGGTGGCCAACGCGGCGGCGCAGGTGCTCCTCCAGCTCACCTTGCTCGCCTACCATGCCTACGAGATGCTCCACGCGATCGGCCTCACCCTGGTGCGGCTGATCCTCACGCAGCGAATGATGCTCGAATGGGAGACCGCGGCGGCCGTGGCGGCCCGCTCCACGGGACTGACCGGTCTTCAACGCCTCCGCGCGTTCGCGAATGGAATGTGGGCGAGCCCCGCGGTGGCCCTCACTCTGTTCGCCTTGACCCTCGCGACGCGGCGCAGCGCGATCCCGACCGCGCTGCCGCTCCTTCTTCTCTGGCTCGTCGCGCCGCTCGTCGCGTTCTGGCTGAGCCGGCCGGCGATTCCACGAACGATCGTTCTCGATCCGCGCGACCGGGAGTATCTCCGGGAGGTGGCGCGGAATACCTGGAAGTACTTCGAAACGTCGATGGACGAATCCGTGCACTGGCTCCCGCCGGACAACATTCAGGAGAAGCCCGCCCGCGTCGTGGCCGACCGCACGTCGCCGACGAACATCGGGATGGCCCTGCTTGCGACGCTCTCGGCGCAGGATCTGGGCTTCCTCGATGCGGGTGCGGCCCTGGACCGAATCGACCGGACGATCACCACGATCGAGGCGCTCGAGAAGCACGAGGGGCACCTGCTGAACTGGTACGAGATCAGGAGCCTGGCGCCCCTTCAACCGCGATATGTTTCCACGGTCGACAGCGCCAACCTCGCGGGGTCCTTGCTGGCGCTCGCCGCGGGCCTGCGGCGGTTCGACATCGAACCCGGGGCCCCGGAGGACGCGGGCCAGCGGGCGTCGCTCGCCGATCGGGCGGAGGCGCTCGCGAATGCCATGAACTTCGAGTTCCTCTACGACCGCGAACGCCGGATCTTCTCCATCGGATTCCGGCTGGCGGACATGGAAGGCCCGGGACGCCTCGACACGTCCTTCTACGACCTCCTCGCGTCCGAGGCCCGGCTGGCGAGCTTTATCGCGATCGCGAAGGGAGACATCCCTCAGGAGCATTGGTTCCAGCTGGGACGCGGACTCGTGAGCGTCGGCGGAGCTCCGGCTCTGGTGTCCTGGAGCGGATCGATGTTCGAGTACCTCATGCCGCTCCTGATCATGCGCAGCTATCCGGAAACGCTCCTCCACCGCTCGTGCGGCGCCGCCGTCCGCGCCCAGATCGCGTACGGGCGGAGCCAGGGCGTGCCCTGGGGAATCTCCGAGTCCGCCTTCAACCTCATGGACCGGCACGGGATCTACCAGTACAAGGCGTTCGGCGTACCCGAGCTGGGGCTGAAACGCGGGCTGGCGGAGGATCTGGTGATCGCCCCCTATGCCTCGGCCCTGGCCGCGATGGTGGATCCGGGCGAGGCGGTGGCCAACTTGAGACGCCTGGCGCGGGAGGGAGCCGTCGGGGATCTCGGATTCTACGATGCGCTCGACTACACGCCGCGAGAGGCGGACAAGGCGCCGGAGCGCACGCATCCGGAAGGCCCCACGCGGCCCGCGCCCGTGGAGGCGTTCTTCGCGCACCACCAGGGCATGACCATGGTCGCGCTCGCCAACGTGCTTCTACCCGATAGAATGGTGTCGCGGTTTCATTCCGACGCGCGGATCCAGGCGACGGAGCTCCTTCTGCAAGAACGGGTGCCGCGGTTCGTTCCCCTGACCCGGCCGAGGCCCATCGAAATAACGCGCGTGGCCCCTCCGATTCGGCCGCTGCGGCCGCGGCGTTTCCGCACCCCCAACACGCGGTATTCCCACGCGGCGATCCTTTCCAATGGCCGCTACGTCTCGGTGTTCACGAACGCGGGCGGCGGCTCCAGCTCCTGCCGCGGCCTTTCGGTCACACGGCAGCGGCAGGACGCGGTTTGCGATCCCGGTAGCCACTATCTGTACCTGCGCGATGTGCGAAGCGGAGAGGCATGGTCCGCGACCTATCTGCCGATGCGCCGCGCTCCGGACGAGTATCGGACGACCCTGTTCGCCGACAA
This sequence comes from Candidatus Eiseniibacteriota bacterium, assembly GCA_041486775.1. Taxonomy (GTDB): domain Bacteria; phylum Eisenbacteria; class RBG-16-71-46; order SZUA-252; family SZUA-252; genus WS-7. The sequence continues at coordinate 70,520 of JBGPMB010000001.1, forward strand.
GGCGGTGGTCCGGCACCGTAGCGAGGAGATCGACTCGTTGCTCGAGATCGCGGTCTCGACCGAAGACGACGTCGAGGTCCGGCGGTTGTCGCTCACGAACCGGAGCGCGCATCAGCGCGAGATCGAGATCACGAGCTACGTGGAGGTCGCGCTCGCGCCGCCGGCCGAAGATCTGGCGCATCCGGCCTTCGGGAAGCTTTTCCTGGAAACGGAAGTCCGTCCGGAGACCGCTTCGCTCCTGTGCGGCCGGCGCAAGCGGTCCGCCGACGAGCCGGGAGCGTGGGCCATTCATGTGCTGAGTCTGGAGGGCCGTCCCCAGAGCGCGGTGGAATGGGAGACCGACCGGATGCGATTCCTGGGCCGCGGCCGCGGGCCCGAGGATCCGATCGCGCTGGACGGCAGGCCCCTGTCGGGGACCACCGGCGCCACGCTGGATCCGATCCTGAGTCTTCGCCAGCGCATCCGGCTCGCGCCGGGAGGATTCGCGCGGCTCGCTTTCGCGACCGGCATGGCATCCGACCGGGACGCCGCGATCGCTCTCTGCATGAAGTACGCGGATCCGACCTCCGCGCCGCGCACGTTCGCGCTGGCCGCGACGCAGCTCTCGATCTCGCTTCGCCACCTCGGCATCTCGATCGACGAGGCGCAGCTCTTCGAGCGGCTCGCCTCTCGCCTCTTCCATACCGATCGCTCCCTGGGTCCGACACCCGCGGTCCTCCAGGCGAACTCACTCGGGCAGGCGGGGCTCTGGAGCCATGGAATCTCCGGCGATTTCCCGATCCTCTTGCTCCGGGTGCTGGAAGGGGACGACCTTTCCCTGGCGCGGCAGGTGCTGCGCGCCCAGGACTACTGGCGGCTGAAAGGTCTGAGCGCGGACGTCGTCATCCTGAACGAGCATCCGGTGGGCTATCGGAACGAGATCCATGAGCAGATCCGCTCGCTGCTCGAGGGCGGGCCCTGGGGCGCGTGGAAGGACCGTCCCGGCGGGGCGTTCCTGCTCACCGGGGACGGCATGGGCGAATCCGATCGCCTGTTGCTCCAGGCGGTGGCGCGCGTCACGTTGAGCGGGGAGGGAGGAAGCCTCCAGGACCAGCTCGACCGCCCCTATCCCGAGCCCGAGTGGCCCGCCCCGCTCGAAATCGAGGAGCCGCTCCCCGGGCCGCCGGAGCCGGATGGGGCGCCCGAGGTCGAGATTCCCGAGCTCAGACTCTGGAACGGCCGCGGCGGATTCACGCCGGACGCGAAGGAATACGTCTCCGTCCTGAACGGCGCCGACGAGACGCCGCTCCCCTGGTCCAACGTGCTCGCGAGTCCGCGATTCGGATGCGTGGTCACCGCGGCCGGCCCCTCCTACACCTGGTCGGAGAACAGCAGGGAAAACCGGCTCACTCCGTTCGCGAACGATCCGGTGACCGAAGCGACCGGTGAGGCGATCTATCTGCGGGATGAGGACTCGGGCGCGACGTGGGGTGCCACGCCGGGTCCGATGCGCCGCAAGGCGGAGGGCGGCCGATGGATCGTGCGCCACGGCGCGGGCGTGACGCGCTACCTGCACCGCGAAGGTGGAATCCGCCACGAGCTGGCGATCTTCGTGCATCCGTCGGACCCCGTGCGGTTCGCTTTGCTCACCGTTGCCAATTCCACCCGCCGGACACGCCGGCTGAGCGCGTTCGGGTACAACGAGTGGAGGATGGGTCCACCCCGCGCCGGCGAGGAGATCCACGTCCGGACCGAGTCCGATCCCGAAACCTCGGCCTTGCTCGCCCAGAACCCATACAACCAGGCGTTCCGGGGGAGGGTCGCGTTCGCCCACGCGGGGCCGCTGGCCTCCTTCACGGGGGACCGCGTGGAGTTCCTGGGACGGAACGGCACGATCGCGCGCCCGGCCGCGTTGGGCCGGGTTCGTCTCTCGGGCAAGGTCGGCGCGGGGCTCGATCCCTGTGCCGCCCTTCACGTCTCGATCGATCTTCTCCCGGGGGAGACGCACCAGGTCGTGTTCCTCTTGGGCGAAGGGGAGGATCGCGAGGCCGCGCTGCGGCTGGTTCGCGCCCACGGCTCCGTTTCCGCCGCCCTCTCGGCGCTCGGGGAGGTGGAGCGATCCTGGGACCAGCTCTTGGGCGCGGTCCTGGTCCGCACGCCGGATGACTCCTTCGACATTCTGATGAACCGCTGGCTTCTCACCGAGTGCGTCAGCAGCCGCATCTGGGCTCGCACGGGCTTCTACCAACCCGGCGGCGCGTACGGCTTCCGCGACCAGCTCCAGGATGTGATGGCGCTCACGTTCACGGGTCAGGGCTACTACCGTGAGCACCTGTTGCGCGCCGCCGGGCGTCAGTTCCGGGAGGGCGACGTGCAGCATTGGTGGCACGCCCATTCGGGGGCCGGGGTGCGCACCCGTTGTTCGGATGATCTCCTGTGGCTGCCCTTCGCGGTCACGCGTTATCTCGAGTCGACCGGCGATCGGGCACTTCTCGAGGAGCGTGTGCCGTTTCTGGAAGGCCGGGTCCTCGAGCCCGGCCAGAACGAAGCCTATGGTCAACCGTCGGCTTCGGGGGAAGACGGGACGATCTACGAGCATTGTGTCCGTGCCATCGATCGCAGCGTGACATCGGGATCCCACGGGCTGCCCCTGATGGGAAGCGGTGACTGGAACGACGGGATGAACCGGGTCGGCTATCAGGGGCGGGGCGAGAGCGTCTGGCTGGGGTGGTTCCTGACGACGGTCTTGAAGGGGTTTTCGAATCTGGCCGAGAAGCGCGGCGATGCGGAGCGCGCTGCGCGCTATCGGAGCGAAGCGGGCCGCCTGGCCGCCCTCATCGAGCAGGCCTGGGACGGGGACTGGTACCGGCGCGGATACTTCGACGACGGCACACCCCTGGGCTCCGCGCAGAGCGAGGAGTGCCGCATCGATTCCATCGCCCAATCCTGGGCGGTGCTCTCCGGCTCCGCGCAGCCGCAGCGCGCGGAACGCGCCATGGACTCGGTGCGGACCCATCTCATCCGCCGCGATGCGCGGGTGGTTCTGCTCCTGGGTCCGCCCTTCGATTCCTCCACGCTGGACCCCGGCTACATCCGGGGCTACCCGCCCGGAGTGCGGGAGAACGGAGGGCAATACACCCACGCGGCCCTCTGGACTCTGATGGCGGTGGCCCGCCTCGGCAGCGGCGACGAAGCCGTCGAGCTCTTCCACCTCTTGAATCCCATCAACCACGCGCGAACGCCGGCGGACGTGGCCCGGTACATGGTCGAGCCCTACGTGGTCGCGGCGGACGTGTATGCCCACCCCGCGCACGCGGGCCGCGGAGGCTGGACGTGGTACACGGGATCGGCGGCCTGGATGTATCGGGCCGGGTTGGAAACCATTCTCGGGCTCACGCGCCGCGGAGAGTCACTCTCCCTCGACCCGTGCATTCCGTTCGCCTGGCCCGGATTCTCGGTCGTGCTTCGCTTCGGCGCGACGCGTTACGAGATCACGGTGGAGAATCCACGCCAGCGCTGCCGGGGCATTGCCACGGTGGAATGCGATGGTGTCGCGGTGGATGCCTCGGCCATTCCCCTGCGTGAGGACGGGAAGACGCACAAGGTCCGCGCGGTGATCGGCGATCCGGTTCTGGTGGGGAGCGGCCTCTAGGAGCTAGCGGGCGGCCTTGGTCTTTCGCCTGGGCCCGATGAGCTTCTCCAAGGCGCGATGGATCTCCTGGGGGTCCCGCTTCGCCTCCAGGAGCATGCGCAGCAGCGCCCGCGCCCCGGGGGTCGTCGCGGCCCACTCCCGCGTCTTGGTGTCGATTCCCGAGATGAGCTTCTCGAGAGATTCATACGTCCCGCCGGTCTTCTTCAGCTTGTCGGCGATCTTACGGAGAAGCTTCTCGGAGGGCCGGCGGCGATTGTGCTCGATGTCGGAGAGATGGGCCGCCGACACGTCGAGGCTGGCGGCGAGCCCCCGCAGCGTGAAGCCCGCCAGCAGTCTGAGGCGGCGAATTTCCTCGCCGAGGTTTGGTGGGGCCATGTTAGCGATGTTAGCTGTACATGCGAACAACGTCAAGTACTATTCCGAATGGTGTTACAGCGCCTTCCGGCCTGTAATGATGCGAAACAAGACAACGATGATGGCGATGACGAGCAACAGATGAATGAGACCACCCATGGTGTAGGCCGTCACCACGCCGAGTAACCACAGAACAACCAGCACAACCGCGATCGTCCAAATCATGGCCCACCTCGTTTCTGAGTTTAGGGAGCTCCAGGCGTTCCTAGGCCGTCCCGGCCATCCGTTGGAATCGCCGGCCGAGCGCCACCGCAACCACCAGCCAGACCAGGACCAGCGCGACGTTGACCAGCGCGAACTGCCTCGCCGCAAACCCCAGCCAGGTCGTTCCCGCGAACACGATTCCGGCGGAAAGCACGTCGCCGAATCGCACGAAGAAGGTGTCGTTGGCCTGCTTCGCCTTGTACTTGGCCTCCGGGCTCGTGGGCAGGTAGAGCGCGTTCTTGGTCGTGTTCTGCAGTGAGTAGTCGAGGGAGTTCTCGGCCAGCTTCGTGCCGCGGATGAAACCGAGCAGAGGAACTAAGGCCATGGTTCCGTACCCGATCAGCGCGACGGCGGGGAGGAGGAGCAGCGCCACCCGCACCCCGAACCACTTGAGCACACGTGAGACCAGGAACGCTTGGATGATCGCCGAGAGCACGTTCACCATCGTGAAGTAGTTGCCGTAGAACTCCCCGATCATCTTCTTCTCGTCCAGCCCTCCCGCCGCGGCGGCGCCATGGGCCGCGGTGTAGAGCGAGACCACCGTCTTGCCGAGGATGTATTCGCCGTTGGTGTTCACGAGGTTGTAGACCAGCATCAGAATCCCGATGAGAAGCAGGTAGCGGTCCGCGAACACCAGCGCGAAGCCGCTGCGTCCGCGCAGGCCCTCGCCGGCGTGGGCCTTGGGTCCGGCCGGGGTGGCTCCTGCTGGGGCATCGGCGGCCGGGAGCGGCTCATGGGACCGTGCACGCCTTTCGCGCACGCTCACCACATTCGTGAGCAGCATGCAAACCGCCAGCAATCCCGCGGCGCCCAGCATGAAGGGATACGGGCCGTAGAGCTTCACCAGCTGCCCGGTCACGAACGAGCCCGCGATGGCGCCGAGCGACGCCCCGAATCCCACGATGGCGAACAGCCGCTTTCCCTGCTCGACCGTGTACACATCGTTCGCGAACGCCCAGAGCTGGGCGATGATCATGAGGTTGAAGATCCCGACCCAGATGAAGAACGGGACCCCGATGGGCACACCCGTCCGGGTGAGAACGAAAAATGCCAGAAGGCAGGCGATGAAGAACAGGGTCACGGAATTGATCAGGCGGACGCGGGAGACCCGCGACGCGATCGCGCTGTACATCGGGACGAGGATCAGGAGGAGTCCGGCCATCGCCGCGGCGGCGTAGCTCTTCACCTCCGCGCCTCCCCCGGGGGACGCGAGAATCAGAGGCTCGCGGATGGTCTTCAACAAATAATAGCTCGCGAGCAACAGAAAGATGTTGAGCATCAGGAGGAGCGCTGTGAAGGCCTCCCCTCCGCGCACGTCGGCGAACAAGCCCAGGACGCGGTCGAGCGCGCCTCGGGGTCTCTCGGAGCCCGGTGCGGCGCCGGGCGTCGCCTTGGATCCGGCCTGATTCATGTCACACCTCCCTAACGGGGCTTCTTGGTTTTGATTGGAGCCTTCTTGCCCGGCGGCGGCGCCGTGAGGATCCGCTCACTCGCCGAGATCGAGTCTTTGCTCGCGGCGGTCGTCTTCATGCCGGTGTCCGACATGCTGGACATCGTTCCCCGCGGGCCCTTCTCCGGCGGCAACGGCATCTTGTGCTGATCGATCTTGGGCGTGCCGTACCGCGAGAGATCGATTTGCACCTTGTCGATCAGACTCGTCTTCGCGTTCTTGTCCACGGCATAGGCGTGGAACTCACCTCCGCCGAACCAGAGGCGGAGGTGGATGAAGTTGAACACCTCGTCGGTGAGGACATTGTCGGGCTTCACGACGGACCCGGCCACGGCGTACTCACTGTAGAGCTTGGCGCTCGCCGCGGGTGATGGGAGCTGGTTCAGCGGCGCTCCAGCGCCGGCTGCGACGATGGAGACGAGCACGGCGTCCGGCCACGTCAAGAGCGCCCGCTGATAGCTATGCTCGTGACCGCTCGCGATGATGGAGATGCCGGACTCGTGCAGGGCCTTCACCATCCGCTCGCGGCGTTCCTGCAAGACGGGGTCGCTCTGCCACTCCATCCGGTGGGTGCCGGCCGAGAACGGCGGGTGGTGCATCATCACGATCACGGGTCCGGTGTGCTCCTTGACCCGGGCCACGAGCCACGCGACTTCCTCCTCGGAGTACTTGACCTGCACCTCGCGCGTCCAGTGGCCCTTGGGGTCGACGATCGGGTTCGTATCGAGCGCGATGAAGCGCACCCAGCCGTCGGCCGCGTCGAAGCAATAGTAGAGGCGGTCGCCCCCGATCGGCAGCCCCGTCGCGGTGCGCCAGTTCTCCACCCCATCCACGGCGTCGGTACGCTCATGGTTGCCGGCGACGGGGAAGTAGGGAATTCGGGAGGAGAGAGGACGCGTGATGCGCAGGAACCGCTCCCAGGTCGCGGGATAGCGCCCGTCGAACACGAGGTCGCCGGTATTGATGACCGCGGCGACCGTCTTTCCTTGAGCCTGCAGGGAGTCGATCTTCGCCGTCATCGCGTTCAGCACCTGGTGCTCGCGCCCCCATGTGGGCATGTGCCGGATCTCGGCGGGGATGTCGCGGATCAGCGCCAGGTCCGGGAAGAGGCCCTTCACGAGCACAACGGGAATGGTGATCAAGCCGCGCGCGATCCTGACCGGATTCAGCGAGAACATCTGTCGGATGGTCAGGAACTGGGGTTGAAGCCGCGAGGAGCGGTAGCCTGGCCGGTTGTCCCCGAAGAGCATGATGTCCAGCGTGTCCGCGGTGTACCCGTCGCGCAGCCGCCCCAGAAACCGGTGCGAGGAGTCGGCGGTCCCCGGCTGGAACCCGATCAAGGTATCCCCGAACAGTGCGCGCAGCGGCTCGACCGGAGGCTCGCCTCGTTCGCGTTTCTCCGAGGTGCTGTCGGCCCGAACAGGGGACACGGTGGGGCCCACGTTCGAGAGCCGTCCGACGCGGGCGCAGCCGGCGAGGAGGATCGCGGCGATCGCCATGGCGCCGGCATGGCGGCAGAAGGCCCGCCGGCGAACTCGCCCCGGGAAACCGGGGGCGGCCCCCGCGATCATCCGTGTCTCACTTGGGTCACGATCCAGCCCGGACCCAGCCGCCTCAGCTCGACGCGCACCGGCTTCGACCCGCTGCCCTGGATCGAGAGCGTAAGCTCGAGCCTCGATGCGCCGTTCTCGAGACTCCGGAGATCCATGCTCGCCGTGCTCAGGGCCACGCGCCCGTGCGTCCCGCCGCGCCCACCCTCGGATTCGACTTCGACTTCGTAGCCCCGCGCGCCGGTGAGACCGATGTCTTGCGCTAAGTCATGGAACCGAAGTACGCCGTCCTCCATCCAGAAGAAGTCCAGCGGGGCCACGCGGCCGAACCAGTACCGCGCGATCTTGTCGCGCCGCTCGATCAAGTTGCGCACCAGGAATTCGCTCGCCCTCGGGTCATCGTAATGCGCGGAGCCTACCGCGGCCCTGATCTGCGCGTCGGAGAATGAAGCCACGATCTTCGCGCCCCAATAGGCGTCCGCGTCCGTCAGCTCACGGAAGGCCGCCTGCTGCTGCTCGGTCGCAAAGTGTTGAGGGTGGAACACCTCCGACTCGAAGTTTCCGACGGCCGGAATGCCGCTGTTCTGGTGCGCGCGCCGCCAGGGCTCGATCGCGAATCCGAACGTGACGAAGCGGTGCGCGATCCATCCGAAGTCGACGGTGTTCTCGTATCCCTGCCAGAGCGCCTTGGGCCCGTTGGCCTGCGCCCCGAGCGAGGAGCCGACATCGAGCAGGTAGTGGTTCACGTGCCCCAGGCTGTCCGGACCCGCCTGGAACAAATCGAGGAACTGAGGGTCTTTCATGTCCCAGTCATCGATCCAGGAACACAGGACGTACAGGCCGCGAAGCTCGCGCCGGTTCATGTGCCGGTACCAGTCGTTGGAGTCGCCGGGGCGCAGGCGGCGCATGCTCGGCGATCCCAGGACATGGCCGGGCAGGAAGAGGCTCGCGAACGCCGAATAGGACCCGTCGGGCGCGACCGCCCCGCGAGACAGCAATGTGTCGAGGTCGGCCTCGCTGAAGCGCTCTCCCTTCGCCCCCTGCAGCAGGTCCTTGTCGATGGAGAGGTCGTTCCGGACGAAGCGGACCGACTCGTTGTGGGGAACATTGTAACCCGCGGCGTGCACCAGGGTGCGCGCCACAATGTCGGCGCCCGAGCTGAGTTGAGGATAGCCGCGAGGGTCGAGCTTTACGAGCCACTTCACCCCATGGGCGTCCTTGATCTGGAAGCCCGCCGTGGCGCCGCCCTGCTTGGCGTGCTTGACGACCCAGGGCTTCGCGGGAGCCGCCGAAGAGTCGGGGCCCTGGGCGAGTTCCGCGACCGGCACGGCGCGAACGTGGTTACGATTCGTGAACCAGGTCGAATGGGGCACTTCGTCGAACGCGTTTACATTCACCGCTTCGCGCCGCGTGTGGGCGCCCAGGAGGCGCGCCAGGAACAACATCTTGTCGGGAATGTCGAATGCGTGCGACAGAGGCTCGATGACCCCCTCGCGGAACTGATGCCCCCAGAAGTTCGGCTCCCAGTCGGGCGGTTGTGGAATGGGACGCCCGTCGTGGTCGACCCATGCGCCGGCGTCGCCGGCGGAAGCCGACGTATCGCGCACGGCGGCCGAGGGCGCGCCGCCCGGAGCATCCTCCGCCACGAGTCGCGCCGGCGTGGCGAAGAGCAGCAAGCCGAAGAGGGCGACGGCGAGGGTCACGCGGGTACGCGTTCCGGGGCGCATCAGAAGGTACTCCGCATCGTGAGGGTCGCCTGGATTCCCTCGGCGCTGTTCGCCACCTCGAGCCGGAGGGCCGCTCCCTCGCTCAGGCCGTACCGCAGCCCTCCGCCGTACGACCAGCGCGCGGCGCGGGCGGTGAACGCGCTCGCCTGGGGCGCGACCTCACCGAGCTCGTAGAGGCCGACCGCGCGAATGTGCCGCCAGACCTCCCAGCGATACTCGATCCGGCCGAGAATGAGCTGCCGGTCGCGGAACCGATGGGAGGGGTACCCGGCGAATCGCAGGGGCCCGTCGCTTTCGGCCAGGCGGTAGAACGGAAGGGTCGTTGTGGCGCCGGTCGGACGGACACCCGCGTAGACCGCGCGAAGCGCGATCACGCGACGCTTCGCGAATACGGGGGCGTACGCCCGGCCTTCCGCCAGCCACTGGTTGAAGTCGGGATCGACGTCGCGCACGCCGGCCGCGTGCCGCCACTCGGCCCGGCCGTGCAACCCGATCGAGGGGTCGAGCGCGTCGTCGAGCGCGGCAAGATCCCCGGTCACACCATAGAGGAGCTCCCGCGTCGCCTGGTGGTCGTAGGGTAGGGTCCCGGGCGGGAATATTTCCTCGAGTCGAGGACTGCCCTGATAGCCACGGAACGGACTCATGGCCGAGTAACCGCCCACGAGACGCACTTGCCGAAGCGGGGATGACCCGAAGAGCAGAGCGGCCTCGCCGCCCACCTTCTCGAGAAGGAAGACCGAGCGGTTCTCCGACGGCGTCCCATTGCCGATGCCGTAGAAGCGAAGGTTCGGCTTGCGGTCGTAGTCGGCGCTCAGCCGAAACCCGACGGGCCGCCGGTCGCCGATCACCTCGCGGAGCTTCATGCGGCGGCGATCGGTGGTGGACCACGTGCCGCTGAGCCGGAGCTTCGAGTCGCCGGAAGGGAAGCCGGCCCATGTGAGAGCCGGACCGCCTCCGATCTCGGTCAAGCCGCTGACGTCGATCTCGGACGCGAAGCTCAGTCCCTTCGCCGTACGCTTCGGTGCGGGATTCATGACACGTTCGCCGTAGATGCCGACGCCGGCTTCGGTGCCGCGGGCCACGAGCCGAAGGGGTAGGAACGCGATCCGAAACGGCGCGCGCAGCGCCCATTCCCAACCGCGCTCATGATCCGGACGGGCCACACGCGGCCCGTCGGCGGTCGGATCTCCGCCCTCGACGGCGTTGGGAGCCACCCACGTGGAATCACCGAAGCGCGGCTCGGCTCCGGATACGCCGGCGTGACCCAGGAGGGAGCAGGCCAGAAGTACCAGGGCGGCGATGGGAGCGCACGGCTTCCGCCGAGGCGCTCGTGCGAGACAGGATGAAGTGATGAGGTGCTCCCCTTTCGTAGAAGTGATCCGTTACCCTGGAGAATAAAGGGCGGCACGGCCTTTGTCAGCTACTACTGCTAACACTCGCTGGATTTCTTTGTGAGTAGTTCTACTCGGTCGCCTTTCTCCTCCGCTACAATGCATCGAGCGCGCTTGCGCATCCCGCGAGAGTGCCTGTACGTTCGGAGGACCGTGCCTACACGCCTGCTCAATGTTCTCACGAGAGGGCTCAACCTCGAGACGCACGAACGCCGGTTGCTCCTCTGGATGGGGGCTCTGGTCGCGACCCTCTTCTGCGCCTACACCATCGCGAAGGTGCTCCGGGACGCGCTGTTTCTCTCCGAATTCGGGGCGCTCGCCCTGCCCTATGGGTACATCGGTGTGGCCCTGGCCGCGGCCGGATTCGTCTGGCTCGAGAGCCGGGTGTCACTCCGCTTCCAACTCATCGGCGCCACCCGCTTCAATCAGTACGCGGCGATCGGGTTCAGCATCCTCGCGGCCTTGATCTTCCCGCTTGCGCGCCGCTGGACCGTTGCGGTGTTCTACGTGTGGGCGGGCAGCCAGGCGATGATGCTCTTGCCCCACTTCTGGGCCCTGGCGGTCGACGTCTGGGACTCCCGCCGGGCGCGGAGCGTGTTCCCGCTTCTGGGCGGGTGCGGCCTGGTCGGAGGCCTGGCCGGCGGCGCCTTCGCCGCATGGGCGACGCCGATCGTGAAGCGCGACGGATTGATGTGGTCGCTCTCGGGTCTCCTCATCGTGGCGCATCTGCTGACGCTGGTGGTCGAGCGCCACCGCGCGCGCCGTCCGGGTCCGATCGAGGTCTCGCACACGGTCTCGCATTGGGAAATCATCCGCCGGTCGACCTACATCAAGGTTCTCGCGGCGGCACTCGCATTGTCGGTGATCGTATCGACGCTCGTGGATTTCCAGTTCAAGATATTCATCCAGAAGATCTACACCGATCCGCACGCGCTCACGCAGTTCTTCGGCAAGTTCTACCTGGGCCTCAATGCTCTGGCTCTGGTGTTTCAGCTCACGGCGGGAAGCTGGCTGATGTACCGCCTGGGGCTCGGGACCACGACCGGACTGCAACCGGTCACCGCCCTCGCGTTCGTATCGGGGGTCTTCCTCGGGGTCGGATGGTGGATGGTTCTCGCGATGCGATGGATCCAGGGGGTCGTCTTCCAGACGCTCGGCAAGTCCTGCGCGGAGATCTACTTCATGGCGGTTCGCCCGCACGAGCGCCGTCGCATCAAGCCGGCGGTCGACACGCTCGTCGATCGCTGGGCGGATGCCGCGGTCGGCGTTCTGCTGATCGTCCTGCTCCGGGTCTGGGGGGTCGGAACCACGGTCCTGGCCGTCCTCACCGTCGCGTTCGTAGTTGTTTGGATCGTCGTGCTCGTGTTCCTGAATCGTGAATACGGCCGAGCCTTCGCGCAGACGCTGAGCAGCCGCTGGTTGGAGCCCGATGCGGCGGAAGATTCGGTGCGGACTCCCTCCGCGCGAAAGGCGCTCCTGCTCGGGCTGCGAGCTGAAGACGAGCCCCGGATCGTGCTCGCGCTCAAGCTGAGCGAGCGCTCCGGGGACAAAGAGATCGCGGGCGCGGTGAAGGGCTGCCTCCGGCATCCGTCCCCGAGCGTGCGGGCCGCGGCGGTGGGGGCGATGGGAGCGATGCGGCTCCGGGACGAAGAGGGAGTGATCCAGGGCTTCCTCGGCGAGCCGCACGAGGCGGTGCGTCGCGCGACGATCCGTTACTTTCTCGCTCGGGGAGAGAACCCGGCCGTCCTCGCGCGCGGTTGGCTCGACGGCGAGGACCCGGCCCTGCGGCAGGATACGGTCGACGCGCTGTTCGATTTGCCTTCGGAGGGACGCGCCGCGCTCACGCTGGAGTGGATCGATGCCCGCCTCGAGTCGGGCGCGCGCGAGGACCTGCTCCTCGCGGCACGCGCCCTGGGTGCGATGTCCGGCAGCGCCTCGGTACCCCGCTTGCGCGCTTTGCTGACGAATCCCGATGTGGAAGTCCGTCGAGTGGCCCTGCTCTCCGCGGCGCGCCAGCCGAGCCGGGAGCTTCTGGACGTGCTGCTGCCTCTCCTTCTCGTCCCGGACCTGAGCTACGAAGCGCGGCGGGCCGTGACGGCCATCGGCGCCCCGGCCGTGCCGGATCTGAAACGTCTCCTCCACGGCGAGAGCGGACCTCGCGCGCAGGCGCTCGCCGCCCGAACCCTGGCCCACATCGCGAGTCCGCGCGCCGTGGGAGCCCTCATGGCGATCGTGAAGAGCCGCGACCCCAGGCTGCGCGATCTCGGATTCCAAAGCCTCGCCCGCGTTCGGGTGGAGACCGGCCAGCCGGTGCTCCCGCGCTCGGCGACACACAAACTCTTCCTCCGCGAGCTGGGGGCGTACCGCGGATTCCTCGAGCCCGCGCACTCCCTCGAGGGAAGCCCCGCTCCGGAAGTGCGCCTCCTCGCCGAGACGTTCTACGAGTCCGCGGCGTCGGCGCTCCAGCGCGCCCTCGGCGCGCTCGCGTGCTGGTACGATCCCAAGCCCCTCTCCGGTGCGTTCGAGCGACTCCAGTCGAGGGAGCCGGGCGCCTCGGCGCCGGCGCTGGAGTACCTGGGGCATGTCTTGCCCCGGGCGATCTTCCGGCACGTGAGCCGGGTCTTCGAGCAACAGCCGGCGAAAGACCCGGAGAGCGTCGAGGACAAGGAGGAGCCCATCGACGAAGCCATCCGGGTCGCCTGGCGGTCGGAGGATGAGTGGCTGCGCGCCTGCGCGGTCCGCGCTTCGCGGCACGCGCCGGCTCTCGATCCCAGCCTGTTCGCGACCGGAGAAGGGGACGACCCGGTGGTGCGCGCCGAGCTCCAGGCCCTCCACCCGAAAGGAGCGGCATGCTGACTCCGGTGGAGCGTGTCCTGATCTTGAAGGGCGCGGATCTCTTGAAGGACGTGGGGCCACGCCATCTCCTGGGCCTCGCGGAGGTCGCCCGTGAGATCGAGATCTCGAAAGGGGACACCCTGTACGAGGAGGTTGATCCCGCGGACGCGCTCTACCTGGTCGTCGAAGGGCGCGTGCGTCTCTCGACGGGTGGGCAGACCACCTCCGAAGTCGGTCCGGGGGAGGCCTTCGGAACATGGTCTCTGGTGGACGACTCCGAGCGCGGCCACCGCGCGGAGTGTATCGAGGATGGACTGACCTTGGCATTGCACCGCGACGAGTTCTACGACATCGCGGCCGGCGACCTCACGCTCTTGCAGGGAATCGTGCGTCTCCTGGCGAAGCGATTGCGGGCGCTGGTGGCCGAGCGACCCCAGGAGGCGCGTGTCGAGGGGGAGGGTGTGGAGAAGCCCGAGGCGGTGGTGGAGGCGGAGACAGCCGCGGCCGCGCCGCCGGGCACCGAGGCGCCCGCGCCACCGATCAGCGCAGCCGCCCCGACCGACCCCGCCGGGCCGCCGGGCGCCGCAGGCGCCGCCACAGCCGCGGCAGCGCTCGGCCGCCCGGCGCCGCCGAGTGAAACGCCTCCTTCCCGTGTCGAGCCAGCGGACCCACCCGAATGAGAATCCAGGAGGACGATGTGGATACGTTGAACCCGTTGAAGCCGCGCAAGCGGAACAGCGACTTCTTCGATTGGTTCGAAGAAGCCGCGCAGAACAACGTCGCGGCGGCCGAGCTTCTCGACCGGCTCTGCGCCGATTTCACCAACGTCGAGGCGATGGCGGCTCAGCTCCACGACCTCGAGCACACGGGCGACGGCATCGTGCACAACATCTACAAGAAGCTGAACAATGTCTTCATGCCCCCGCTCGACCGCGAGGACATCATCGCCATCGCGGGTGCGCTCGACGACGTCATGGATTTCATCTACAAAGCCGCCGACGCGATGTCGATCTACAACATCAAGAAGCCCACGGCGGTGGCGAGCCGGTTGTCGACCGTCATCGTGGTGTGCACCCGGGCGGTCTCGAAGCAGCTTCCCAACCTTCGCCAGCGCCGCACGATGGTGCGCATCGAGGAAGGCGTCATCGAGATCCATCGGCTCGAGAATGAGGCCGACGCGCTTCTCCGGGAAGGGGTGAAGGACCTCTTCCACCGCCCGCACGATCCGACCGAGGTCGTCGCGTGGTCCCGGATCTATGAGACCATGGAGCAGGTGACGGACAAGTGCGAGGACATCGCCGATGTGCTGCGCGGGCTCGTCATCAAGCATGCCTAGCGGGCTCACGCCGCTCCTGCTCGTCCTCATCGGGCTCGCCGTGGTCTTCGACTTCATCAACGGCTTCCACGACACCGCCAACGCGGTCGCCACGGTGATCTCGACCCGCGTGCTGCGCCCCTCCGTGGCGATCGTCATGGCCGCCGTGCTGAACTTCGTCGGCGCGATGACCGGAACCGAGGTCGCGAAGACGGTCGGAAGCGGCATCGTCGGCGCGCAGGTGCCCCTGATGGCCATCTCGGCGGCGCTCGTGGGCGCCATCGCGTGGAACCTCATCACGTGGATCTACGGCATTCCGAGCAGCTCCAGCCATGCCCTGATCGGAAGCCTTCTGGGCGCCGGCATCGCGAGCCTCGGAATCCATACCGTGCACTGGAATGTGCTCTGGGGGAAGGTGGCCCTGCCGCTCTTGCTGTCCCCGGTGGTCGGGTTCATCGTGGCGCTCTGGCTCATGCGGCTGCTCATCAAGATTTTCGCCTCGATGCCCCCTGGCCGAGTGGGCCCCGTCTTCCGTATCTCGCAGATCGCATCGGCGGCCTTCATGGCGTTCAGCCACGGCGGCAATGACGCGCAGAAGACGATGGGGATCATCACCCTCGGGCTCGTGAGCGCCGGAATCCTTCCGTCGTTCCACGTGCCGGTCTGGGTGATCGCCCTCAGCGCGCTTGCGATGGCCGCGGGCACCCTCGCGGGAGGGCGGCGCATCATTCACACCATGGGCACCCGACTCGCACGACTGGAGGCCATCCACGGCTTTGCGGCGGAGAC
The DNA here is from genome assembly GCA_041486775.1 of Candidatus Eiseniibacteriota bacterium. Classification (GTDB taxonomy): domain Bacteria; phylum Eisenbacteria; class RBG-16-71-46; order SZUA-252; family SZUA-252; genus WS-7. The sequence continues at coordinate 85,826 of JBGPMB010000001.1, forward strand.
ATCGGCGGGAGCCGTCATCCAGGCGGCCTCGCGCCTCGGATTTCCGCTGAGCACCACCCATGTCATTGGCTCGAGCATCCTGGGCGTCGGCGCCGCGCGACGGATGAGCGCGGTGCGGTGGGAAGTCGTGAGGAACATGGTGAGCGCCTGGATGCTCACGATTCCGATTACCGCGTTACTGGGCTTCGCCGCGGCGCTCGCGGCCAAGGCGTTGTTCCGGTAGGGAGGCCCGCTAGGCGGGGCGCTTCGAGACCAGGAGGGCCACGCCGCCGATCAACAGCACCACTCCGACGACGGGCGCTATGGGAATGGACTTGTGCTCCGTGGCGGTCGCTTTGATCCCGCCCATGTCCAGGACCGTCGTCTCTTTGTTGTAGCCGATCCCGCCGTAGATCAGCGCGACCACTCCGAGGGCAACGAGCGCGATACCGAGAGGTTTCATGTCTCTTCTCCTCGTTTGTTGGGGTGAGCCAGAGTCCTAGAGGCCGTCACCGCGGATCGGCGCCGCTTTCCCGTCCGCCTTCACTTGTTCTCTCGCGACACGGCTCTCGTCCCGCACGGCCCGGACCGCGTCGTCCAAGGAGAAGCGCAAACCGGCCGCGACCTGGCCCCATCCCATCCCGCGGTCGTGGAGCTGGAGTATCTGGGCGGCCGTCATGCCCTGCTTGTCGCCGGCGGCGAAGGTGTACGCGATCGTCAGATTTCCCCACGAGGCTCCGAGCCCTCTCTTCTCCTCGAGAACGGCTTTTTCGCTCCGGCCGAACTCCGCCGCCAGGGATCCGGCCACGCGTGTCTCGCCGACCGATACCCGGTCGATGTCCCGGGCGATCGCGGCCAGCTCCCGGTCGGCGGAAACGCGGCTTCCCTGCGTCGAGCGGATCGACTCGTGTCCGGGACCGTCTCTCGTCTGTCCGACCGCGGCTCCGAGAACCATGATGGCGGAGACCAGCGCCATCACACCGAGACCTTGCGCGAGAATGCGGCGAACCATCCCGTTTCCGTCCATGTGTTAGCTATGTTAGCTGACAATGCATGCAAATGGCAAGGACCGACGGTCGTGTGGGGTTCGCCAGCCCGGAATTGCGTAGAACTACGGGCGCCGCAGCTAGACGCGGGGCTTCGAGCCCAGGAGAAGGACGACGCCGCCGACGAGCCCAACGACTCCGAGGACGGTCGCGAGCGGAGTGGTGACGTGCTCGGTGGCCGTCGCCTTGTACCCGCCCACGTTGATGACCGCGGTCTCGCGATTGTAGCCGACCAAACCGTAGGCGGACGCCACGATCCCCAGGACGATGAGGAGCACGCCGAGGTGTCTCTGTTGCATGGGCCCTCCCTCCGAACCGGGTGCTTTGGACTTACTTCCGGACGAGCTTCCTGTACTTCAGGCGGTGTGGCTGATCGGCGGCGGTGCCGAGACGCATGTGCCGGTTGGCTTCGTAATCCTGATAATTCCCCTCGAACCAGACCACGCTCCCGTCCTCTTCGAAGGCGATCATGTGCGTGGCGATTCGATCCAGGAACCAGCGGTCGTGGCTGATCACGCAGATCGAGCCCGCGAAGTTGAGAATGCCCTCCTCGAGCGCGCGGAGCGTATCCACGTCGAGGTCGTTGGTGGGCTCGTCGAGGAGGAGAAGGTTTCCGCCGGAGCGCAAGAGCTTCGCCAGGTGCACGCGGTTCCGCTCGCCGCCGCTCAAGTTCTTCACCAGCTTCTGCTGGTCGGCTCCCTTGAAATTGAACATGGCGACGTAGGAGCGTGAGGGGATGGTGCGGCTCCCCAGCTCGATCTCGTCCTGTCCGTCCGAGATTTCCTCCCACACGTTCTTCTCGCCGCGCAGCGCGTCACGGCTCTGATCCACGACCGATATCTTCACCGTGTCGCCGACCCGGATCGTTCCGGAGTCGGGGGGCTCGAGGCCCGCGATGAGGCGGAACAACGTCGTCTTGCCCGCGCCGTTCGGGCCGATGATCCCCACGATGCCGCCGGGCGGGAGCGTGAAGCTGAGACCGTCGATCAGCACCCGGTCTCCGTAGCCCTTCACGAGATCGCGCGCCTCCACGACCAGATTACCCAGCCGTGGGCCGGCCGGGATGGAGATTTCCACGGCATCCTGACGCTTCTCGGTCTCCTGGCGCAGCAGCTCCTCGTAGGCGGTGACCCGGGCCTTGCTCTTCGCCTGCCGCGCGCGCGGCGACATGCGGATCCACTCCAGCTCGCGCTTCAGGGTCCGCTGCCGCGCCGATTCCGTCTTCTCCTCGAGCGAGAGACGCTCCTGCTTCTGCTCGAGCCACGAGGAGTAGTTGCCCTCCCAGGGGATGCCCGCGCCGCGGTCCAGCTCGAGGATCCAGCCCGCCACGTTGTCCAGGAAGTAGCGGTCGTGGGTGACCGCGATGACCGTGCCCTTGTACTGGCGGAGATGCTGCTCCAGCCAGGCCACGGATTCGGCGTCGAGATGGTTGGTGGGTTCGTCGAGCAGGAGGATGTCGGGCTCCTGCAGCATCAGGCGCGTGAGCGCCACGCGGCGCTTCTCG
>JBGPMB010000002.1:0-53296 GCA_041486775.1 Candidatus Eiseniibacteriota bacterium
CCGAGGCCCTCGCCCGCCGCGATGCGGATCTGTTCCCGGACCAGGTCGATGCCGGTGACCATCTCGGTGACCGGATGCTCGACCTGGATGCGCGTGTTCATCTCGATGAAGTAGAAGCACCCGCTCTGGTCGACGAGAAACTCCACCGTCCCCGCCGACACGTAGTTGACGGCGTTGGCCACCGCGAGCGCTGCCTTGGCGAGTCCCGCCCGCGTCTCCCGCGAGATGGCCGAGGCCGGGGACTCCTCGACCAGCTTCTGGTGGCGCCGCTGGATCGAGCATTCGCGCTCCCCGAGATGAATCAGATTCCCGTGCTTGTCCCCGATCACCTGGAACTCGATGTGCCGGGGATGGTGCACGTAGCGCTCCAGGTAAACCGCACCGTTCCCGAAATTGGCCTCCGCCTCGGCCTGCGCGGTGCGAAGCCCGTTCCGAAGCGAGGATTCGTCGTTCGCGATCCGCATCCCCTTCCCGCCGCCTCCGGCCGCCGCCTTGATGATCACCGGGTAGCCCAGCTCCGCCGCCACCGCGGCGGCTTCGTCGGGCGACTCCAAGGCGCCCTCGCTTCCCGGCGTGACCGGCACGCCGGCTTGCACCATCGTCTTCCGCGCGACCGCCTTGTCTCCCATGAGGCGGATCATCTCCGAGGTCGGTCCGATGAAGCGGATGTTGCACGACTCGACCACCTCGGCGAAGTGGGCGTTCTCGGAGAGAAAGCCGTACCCGGGATGGATGGCGTCGGCCCCCGTGATCTCGGCGGCGCTGATGATCCGGGGGATGTGCAGATAGCTGGCCGCGGAGGCCGGCGGCCCGATGCAGACCGCCTCGTCCGCGAGGCGCACGTGCAGCGAATCCCGGTCGGCCTCGGAGTAGACGGCCACGGTCTCGATTCCAAGCTCCCGCGCCGCGCGGATGATCCGCAAGGCGATCTCGCCGCGGTTGGCGATCAGGATTTTCTTGAACATTCGGCTAGACGGGGGTCTCTTTGTTCTCGAACGGCTTCCAGGACTCGTCCGACGTGGCGTGGATTCCCTTCACGCGAAGCTCGAACTCGGTCGGATTGGAGCAGTACCGGAGCGCCGTCTCGAGGCTGATCTTCCCCTCCGTGTGGAACTTCATGATGGCCTGGTCGAAGGTCTGCATGCCGTATTGCGACACGCCTTCCTGGATCGCGCCCTTGATCAGGGACGTCTTCGACGGATCGAGAAGGTACTCGCGGATGGTGGCGGTTGCCACCATGACTTCCGCCGCCGGAATTCGCCCGGATTGGTCGGAGCGCGGCATGAGCCGGAGCGCGATCACCGCCTGGAGCGTGGCGGAGAGCATGTACCGCGTCTCCTCGTGCTGATGGGGCGGGAAGAAGGACAGGATCCGGTTGATCGTCTGCGCCGCGTCGGTCGTGTGGAGCGTGGTAAGCACGAGGTGGCCCGTGTCCGCCGCCATGAGCGCGGTCTGCATCGTCTCGGCGTCCCGGATCTCACCGATCAGGATCACGTCGGGATCCTGACGCAGGATGTGCTTCAAGCCCTCGGCGAAGGAGGCCGTGTCGAGGCCCACCTCGCGCTGGGAGATGGTGCTCTTCTTGTCGCGGTAGAGGAACTCCACCGGGTCCTCGATCGTGATCACGTTCTTGGCGATCGTTCGGTTCACCGAGTCGATCATGGCGGCCAGCGTGGTGGACTTGCCGCTCCCCACCGTTCCGCACACCAGCACGAGCCCGCGCGGGCGCGTCGCGATCTCCTCGATGGTCGACGGGAGATTCAGCTCCTCGAACGACGGAATGGTGGCCGGCACCTGCCGGAACACCATGGCGATGGTCCCGCGCTGCTGGTAGAAGTTGCTCCGGAAGCGCGAAAGGCCCGTCACGCCGAAGGCGAAGTCCACCTCCTTCGTCTCCTCGAAGGTCTTCTTCTGCTTCGGCGTCAGGATCTGATCCACGATCGCTTCGAGGTCGGCCTGTCCCGGCGCCGGCTCGTCGAGCGTCACGAGGGCCCCGTTCACTCGCGCGGTGGGCTTGGTGCCCACCTTGACGTGAAGGTCGGACGCCTTGAGCTCCACCATCTTTTGCAGCACTCGCTTGATATTCATCCCCACTCCCCTCGCACGGGCTACGCCGCGGTGTCGGACTCCACCAGAAACAAGGTCTGCCCGTACTCCACGGGCTGAGCGTTCTCGACGAGAATCCGGGCAATGCGTCCTTCCACCTCGGACTCGATCTCGTTCATCAGCTTCATCGCCTCGACGATGCAGACGGTCTGCCCCACGGTGATCGCGCTGTTCTCCTCGACGTAGTTGTCCGCGTCCGGCGCGGGCGCGCGGTAGAACGTGCCCACCATCGGCGACTTGATCGGAATCAGGTTCTTGGGAGGCTTGGCCTCCACCTCGGCGCGCTCGCTCGGGCCCGCGTCCTCGGCGGGCCGCGCCTCCATCATGATCGGAGCGGCGTCCTGGCCCGGCCGGCGCACGCGCACGGTCGTGAACCAGCGGCGCACTTCGATCTCGGCCAGATCCTCCTCGCGCATGATCGCGACCAGCTCGGCGATTTTCCTGCGCAGGTTCATCGTCCTCTCCCCCGCGCCTTGGCCTGCTTGAGCCGGGCCGCGAGCTCGCGGAGCCCCAGCTCGTAGCTCCGGGCCCCGAACCCCATGACCACGCCGGACGCGGCGGCGCCGGTCAGACTCACCGAGCGCGCCTCGCCGCGCGCGTAGAGATTCGTGAGGTGCACCTCGATCACCGGCACGGCGCTCGCGCGCATCGCGTCGGCAAGCGCCCGGCTCGTGTGCGTGAGCCCGCCCGGATTGATGAGACACCCCCCGGCGGCGCCACTGGCGATGTGCAGGCGATCGATGAGAGCGCCCTCATGGTTCGTCTGAAAACACTCCACCGTGAGCCCCAATTCTTCCCCGAGCTTCTGGAGCCTCTTGTCGATGGACGCGAGGGTCTCCTTCCCGTAGAGCGCCGGCTCGCGCGTGCCGAGCAGATTCATGTTCGGCCCGTGCAATACCCAGATGGCCTTTGCCATCAGCGCGGACCGCCCTTGAGCCGGTTGAGCCAGGTCTCGAACGAGGACTTGTTCTGCACGAGCTTCGGCGGGCCGGCGGGCTCCGCGGGAGGAAGCGGATTCTTCGGAAGCTCGGTCCAGTTGAAGACCGCCGCGTCGGGAGCGGATGGCGCCGCGGCCGCGGACGGCGCAACGGGCGCGGGTGGCGCAACGGGCGCGGGCGGCGCAACGGTCGCGGGCGGTGCTACGGGCGCGGACGTCACAGCCGGTGGCGCCGCGGGCTCCGCCTTCGCCTCCGGAGAAGCCGTGTGCTCCACGTCGAGCCGGTCGAACGCCATCTCCTGGAAATCCTGGACCTTGGCCTCGTAGGGCTTGGGCGTCTCGTAGTCGAAGGACTCGATGGTGTGGAGGCCGAGCGAGATCTCGCCCAAGTATTCCTCTTCACGCGGCGGCTGCACCGGCTGCCAGGTCATCTCCCCCTGCGCGACCACAAGATCGGGCGGGCGGACCTCGGGAAATTCTCCGGATGTGATCTGGTGGAGCGCCGATTGCGATTCGAGATCGCCGGGATCGATGCGGCAGACCGCGCGGTAGAAATCGGAAGCCGCGCCGTGACGTCCCTCGTGCGAGAGAATTCCGGCGAGCGCCTTGAGCGCGACCACGTTCTCGCGATCCAATTCGACGGCCGCCTCGAATTGCGCGCGCGCTTCGGTCAGGCGCCCCGCGGCGAGATAGCAGCGGCCGAGCACGACGTGATCGCCGACCCCTTGGCCCGGACGCCCACGGCGCTCTTCGCAGAGGCGGATCGCCTCTTCCACTCTGCCCTGCTCGCGCATGCGCTCGGCGACGGGAAGATAAAGCGGCGACGTCGGATCCTGTGACACGATCCGTTCGAGCAGCGCGGTTGAATCGTTGCTTACGTCCTCGGACATGACCCCCTCTAGGGTTTCTGGACGAGGCTCAGGATCACCCCCCGGAGCGGGGTAAGCGACGGTAGTTCATAGGTTTTAGCCGCTCCGATCGCGGGGGACAATACCATTCGCGTGCCGACGCGTCCACGCTTCTTGTCCCGCTCCAGCGCGCGCCAGAACCTTCTCCCGGGACGGAGCTTCAAGCCCACCGGCAGGCCGAGCGACCGAAGGAGCTCCTCCACCTCCCGCGCCGCGGCGGGATCCAGGCCCAAGGCGCGAACGCTCAGCCGTAGCGCCGCGACCATTCCGATCGACACCGCTTCGCCGTGCGTCAAGCGCCCGTATCCCAGCGAAACCTCGAGCGCGTGCCCCACCGTGTGCCCGAAGTTGAGCTCGCGCCGGATCCCGCGATCCTCCGGGTCGCGCGAAACGTACCAGGCCTTCTCGCGCGCCGCGGCGCGGATCAGGCCGGCGAGGCGCGCGCGGCCCGGCCCCTCGAGCGCCCAACGCGCGTCGCCCCCTCGCGCCAGGCGCCGCAGGCCGGCGAGGATCGCCGGGCGCCGGACGACGCCGATCTTCGCGACCTCCGCGAGACCGGACCGGAACGCGCGCGGCGAGAGGGTGCGGAGCGCGTCCGGATCGCAGAAGACGCCGCGAGGATGATGAAAGGCGCCCACCAGATTCTTCCCCCCGGGGAGGTTCACGCCCACCTTGCCGCCGATCGAGGCATCCGCCTGCGCCAAGACCGTGGTCGGGAACGCATACCAGTCGAGCCCGCGCGCGTAAGTTGCGGCCGCGAAGCCCGCCACGTCCGAGACGACGCCCCCGCCCAGCGCGAGCACCCGGGCCGAGCGGTCCACGCGCCACGCGGCCCACCGCTCGCAGAGCGCGCGCACGTGCGCGAGCGTCTTCGAGCGCTCGCCGGCCGGAAGCGTGACCACGCGCGGGGAGAACCCCGCGCGGCGGAGGCTCGCCAGGAATCGGGCGCCGTGAAGACGCGCCACGGTGCGGTCGGTCACCACGAGGACGCCTCTCGGGGCCCGATCGGCGCGGAGGAGCGCTCCGGCGCGATCAAGCAGCCCCGGTGAGATCCGGATCGGGTAGCGGATGCGCCCGCGCGAAGCCGAGACCCGGATCATCGGACTGTGATCGTCTCCGCGATCGCCTGGAGCTCGCGCAGGTACGGGAGCTTGGGACGACCGGGCGCGAACACCGCGAGGTCCACGTAGTAGCGCCTTCCTTCGCGGGAGACGTCGTAGAAGCGGTACGGCCCCGCGGCGCTCACCTCGGCGTCTTCCCACCGGCCGTGGATCTGCCGCAGCGCGCCGGTCATCTCGGCGGGGGTGAGGATGGGGTCCGTGCGATCGAGCGTGCGCTCGTTGGGCCGGAACGTGCGCGCGAGCGCGTCGCGGGCCCCCTTCAGGTCGGAATCGGCATGCCCCGCCCCCTCGGGAGCGATGGTCAAGAGACGCGCGGGCGGTCCCGGATCGAGGAGAAGGGCCGCGTGGGTCTTGGGATCGATGCGAACCTCGTACCCACGCGGGACACGGAGGCTGAATCCGAGAAGCCGCTTGAGGCGCCGCTCCGCCTCGGCGTCGCGCGGCAGCGCGAGAAGGCGCGCGCGCACGGTGGCAAAGGCGGCGCGGTCGAGCTCGAGGAAGATCCGGTTCTGGTAGTGGGAGAGAAGGGGTAGAAGGCTCTCGCGGCTCGGCGCCCAGAACATCCCGGCGGCCTGCCCGCGGAGCCAGATATCGGAAGCGAAGACGAACGGAACCTTGGCGCCGGCGCGAAGCCGGTCCAGCGGCGCCAGCGTGCCGGGGATGGAGTCCGGCGGGCCGTATCCCAAGAAGAGGACGTTGCGCGCGCGGAAGCTCTGGGCGTCTTCCGCGGCGGCGACGTGCACCGCGTAGGCGGTCTCGTCCTCGATCGAGATGGCGGGACGCTCCAGCACGGCGCGCAGGAAGAGGACTTCGGGAGCGTCGGCGGGAAGCGAGGTCACGAGCGTGACGTCCCGGCTTCCGCCCTCGGCGAAGGGCCGCCCACCGCACGCCGCGCACGCGAGCAGGAGCAGCGGAAGAAAAGCCGTGGCGGCCGAGCGCGTCATGATGGGCGGCAGGCTACCACAGGGTGCCGGCCGGGACTAGCGCCGGGGGGGGCCCTCGAGGGTCTTGATGCGGTCTTCCACCTGCTTCGTCTCGGTCTCGAGCTTCTCGAGCGAACGCCTCAGGCGCTTGATCTCTTCGCTCCGATCGTCCGGGCGGGGCAGGACAGGCGCCCGCAAGGCGCCTTCGAGCGTCGCGTGCACGGGGAAGATGTCGGCGCCGCGCGAGACCGTCATCTCGACCTCGTCCCCCGGCTTCAAGACGCGGACCATCGATGTCATCTCATCGCTGGAATGGACCGGTGTTCCCTCGAAGGCGAGGATGCGGTCCCCGACCTTGATGCTCGCCTTGTCGGCGGGACTATTCGGGACCACTCCCTCCACGAGCACCCCGAGACTGTCCACGAGGACGCCCCGCCTCATCTGGACGCCCAGGAAGGCGCGCCGGACGCTGCCGAATTGCTCGAGGTCTTCCGAGATCCTCTGGAGCTGGTCGATGGGAAGCGCGATCAGAAGATCCCCGTTCTGCTTCTGGTCCTCACCGTCGGGCTCCGCCACCGGCGAGCTGGGCCCGCGCTCGGGAGATTTCATGGCGCGGCCGACGACGATCGCGACCCATTCACCCGCTTCGTTCAGGACGGCCCCGCCGCTCGCGCCCGGAGAGGCGGAGGATTCGATCTCCACGATCTCGCCCGAGTAGGGAAAGTCGACACGCTCGCCGCGGCCGACCACCTGCCCCAGCGTGATCTGGGGCCTCGTGATGCTGACATTGGAGATCACCGCGACCCAGGAGCCCGCGGCGATGGATTGCGGCGAGGCCTGGCGGAGCGGGGTGAGCGGCTCACCCTCGACCGAGAAGAGCGCGATGTTGGACTGGCGGTCGACACCCCGGACGCGGGCCTCCCGCTTCAATCCATCGCCCAAGAGCACGCTGAAGGAGCCTCCCGGAATGGCCATGCTCGCGGTGGTGAGAAGGCGATTGGGACTCAGCACGACCGCGGTGCCCATGAGCCGCCGCACCGGCCGATCGCCCCGGGGACGCGAATCGGATCCCGGCATAGCGACCAGGGTCACGACGCTGGTCCGCGCGGAATCGACGCCGATCAGGAGGGTGGCTTCTTCGGAGCGCAGAGGGAGGATGCTGGTGGCACCCGCGTGGGACATCCACAGGGCGAGCGACGCGACGAGAACGGCCGGCGCGGCGAAGCGCCGGGGCCGGATTCGGATCACGGGCATGATGGCGCGCTCCGAGTCAGGCGTTCCGCCTAGAAGACGATGTATACGCCGTCGTCCTGCGTCGCGTTGACGGGGACGATGGAGGGATCCTGTGCCTGACCGCCGCGCTCGAGATAGAACTGGTCGTTGATGATCTCATCGGTGTACCGCTGGCTGGGGACCCGCCCGTCCACGATCGAATCACGCCCGGCCGTACCCGTTCGCGCCGCGCTGGCCACCACGGAGCTCACGCCCCCGGAAGCAGCCTCGGGCGATGGGACCGAAGGCGTGTTCCCCTGGGCCAGGGTGGGAGACTGCGATGAGATGGTACCGGACGATGGGCCGGGCGTGACACCCGCCGCGGGCGCCTGGCTGCGCGAGGCGACCGTCAGCGCGGGAGCCGGGCGCAGGAGACCCTGCCCCACCGGGGAGAGCAAGAACGCGACCACGACGGCGGCGGCGCCCGCGCCCGCCATGGGGAGCGGCCGGAGACGAAGGGGAGAAAGCAACTCGAGGATCATCTCGCGGACGCCGGGACGCAGCCCTTCGCCGGAGCGGATCTTCGCGTAGATATCCTCGTCGAAATGAGCGCTGGGCTCGACGACGGGCATCCGTTCCAAGATCGACATCGTGGCCCTCACCTCGCGCAGCGCGAGCGAGCAGCGACGACATCCCATGAGATGCGCCTCGAGGTTGCGGCGCTCCTCCTGGCTGATCTCGTCCTCGACGTACGACGAGAACAATGATTCGACCGACCGGCAGTTCATGCGTCCTCCAGATTCAAATGCGGTTTGAGTCGCTCCTTCAGCATCAGCCGGGCACGATTGATCCGTGATCGCACGGTGCCGCCCGGGATTCGGAGGATCTCTCCCACTTCCTCGTAGCTCAACCCCTCGATATCGCGGAGCACCACGGCCTCGCGGTACCGAGCGGGTATCTTTTCGAGCGCCTCCGCCACGCGCCGGCGGATCTCGCTCGCATTCAGGTCTTCGTCGGGCAGGGGTTTCAGATCGGGGAACGCAAGCCCCTGCCCTCCGGAATCCTCTTCCATCGCATCCAGGCTGAACGTGCCCTTGTGCCGCACGCGGCTCCGGATCTCGTTCTTGGTCAGGTTGACCGCGATCGTGAAAATCCACGTCGAGAACTTGCCGCTCTTCCGATAACGCTCGCGGTTCCGGTAGACGCGGAGGAAAACTTCCTGGCTGATCTCTTCGGCCCGGTCCCGGTCGTTGATGAACCGGCACACGAGATTCATGATCCGCGAGCGATACCGCTGGACGAGCGCGCGAAAAGCCGTCTCGGAGCCCAGGGCACAGCGCTCCATGACGTCTTCATCGGTCAGCTCGGCTAACTCGAGCTTTTTCACTAGGCGTAGCTCGCTGGGCATTCACTCTCCGTGGTAGTCGATACACCACGGGGTGTTGCCGGTTCCGGTACGGACCGAATTCTTAGGGCTTGGAGAAGAGGGTGAGCCCCGCCGGGCTCGTGGGGGGACGTTTCTCGCGTGCCCGGGACTCGGCGGTCCGAGCCTCGCTATCCAGCCTCAGGGCCCGGCATACGCGCCCGAGCATGAACTCCGCGTCGGACCCGGCGTCCGGGCAGCCAACCGCGCGCTTCAACAAATCCCTAGCTAACTCCAATTGTCCCATATTGTAGCGTATGGTGCCGAGGAGCGCCAGGGCCCTGCCGTTCCTGGGATCAAGCTCCACGGCCCGGTCCAGTCTCTGGAGCGCCCGGTCCATGGCTCCCTGACTCAAGTCTGATGCCGCCAGGAAATAAAGGCACTCGGAATTCTCCCGGCCGAGGCCGTTCAGCTTCTGAAAGGCCCATTCCGCCACCAGGCTGTCGCCGATCGAAACGGCGGCCCGGCCCAATTCCGCATAGAGGTTGGCGCTCTCCGACCCCCGGGACGCTCCCTCCCGCATGAGCGAGACCGCCTCCTCGGGATGATGGAGGAGCATGTAACAGAGGGCGCCCGCCAGGATGCGACGCGGGCTGGCGAGGAGCCCCTCCCGGATCTGCTCCAGAACCTGCACCCCCCGGTGCCGGTCACCCACCTTGATCTCGAGGTAGGCCACCACCAGGGACTCGTCCTGGGTGAGGGTTCGGAGCCCGCCCAGCTTCCGGAAGCAGCGGAGGGCCGTCTTTTCATCCGAGAGGGCGACCAGGGCCCGGCCCCGAACCGGGAGCGCGGCCGGATTGTTCTCGATGGGCTTCACCGCGGTGAGCGCCGCACGGTACTCCCCGTCCCGCACCAACGTGCGGCCGGCGTTCACGCGCGCGTCGACCGGATCGAATCCGCGCCGCGCCATGGTCAGAAGAAAGGCCTCCGCGGCCTTTCTCTCCCCCTCGCGAAAGAGGTACGAGGCGTATGCCGCCACCTGCTCGGGAAGCGCGCCCTGGGCCTCGGCGCGCCGCCGGAGCAGTTTCTCCTCGAGCGCCTTGTCCCCCGTGCGACGCGCCAGCTCGACACCCAGTCCCAAGGTCCGGGGGTCGTCCGGGTTGAGCGTCAGCGCCAGCTCGAGCGCCTCCGAGGCTTCGCTCAGGCGACCGTCCTCGAGGGCCATGGCCAGCACACCGTTCGCCACCCACCCGAAGTCCGGAAGAAGCTCTCCCGTGCGCTTCAGGTCGGCCAGCGACGCCTCGTAATTCTTGTCCAGCTCGTGGGCGAGCGCGCGGAGCGCGTAGAGCTCGGGTCGCGCGCCCAGGAGACGGAGCGGCGGCGTGAGCGCCTTCGCCGCGATCGAGGCTTCCCCCGCGCGCAGGCGCATCCGTCCGACGAGCATGGCCGCGTCCTGGTTCAGGCTGTCCATGAGGAGCGAGCGGTCGCCCCACGCGAGCGCCCGCGTGTCCTCTCCCGAGGACTCGAGCAGCTGCGCCAGGCGCCACGCGGCGAAACTGGACCGCGGATCCGCCGCCGTGAGCTGCTCGGCCCAATGCTGTGCCTCCTCCATGTTGCCGCTTTCCTGGGCCACGGTGGAGCGCGCGAGCAATTCGAGATTCAGGGGGATGACGCGGGGAGCCGGCGCCTGGGCCGAGGAAGATCCGGCCAGGGCGGCGAGAAGTACCAAAGCCAGAAGGGTCGAGCCCATTCGTGAGCCGATGTCTCTAGTCAGGGTCACGCCGCCGCCTCCACACGGGAAAAAGGAATGGAGGAAGACCCGGACGGGCCTTCCTCCCCCTGTCGAGACGACGCGTGGATTATACCAGGCTCAGGGCTCGGCCTGCAAGTGCGAGGCCGCCCAGGGGGCCTTATCCCCATCGGGCTCCCTACGTTCGCGAGATTCGCGCGGCTGACGCGGCTCGCGCGACTCCCTGCCGCCGCCCTGCTCCCTGCCGCCGCCCTGCGGCCCCCGCCCTTCCCCCTGCCCCGGACCCTGCCCGCTGCTTCCGCCTCGGGGGCGACGTCCCCTTCCGCCTCTGCGCCTCCGCCGCCGGGTCTCCTGGCGGTCGTTGCGCACGATCTTTTCGAAGTGGAGGAGCGCGTCCCGCGCGGCCTCCTGCTCCGCTTCCTTCTTGTTGTTGCCGTGCCCGCGACCCAGCACCTTCTGGTTCACGACCACTTCGACCGTGAACACCTTCTCGTGGTCTGGGCCGATCTCGCTGGAGATCCGGTACTGCGGGTGGGTCTTGAACTCACCCTGCACGTACTCCTGCAGCATGCTCTTGTAGTTCGCGAGATTCGCGTCGCTCAGGATCTCGTGCACCTGCCGCAGCAGGAGACGCTCCGTGAGCCGGCGCGCCGGCTCGAGCCCTCCGTCCAGGTACACCGCACCGATCACCCCTTCCAGGGTGTCGGCCAGGATGGACGCGCGGTCGCGCCCTCCCGAGCCCGTTTCCGCCTCGCTCAACAAGATGAAATTCCCGAGGCCCATGATCTTCGCCGTGCGGGAGAGGATCACGCGGCTCACGAGGAGCGACTTCATCTTCGTCAGCTCTCCCTCGCGAAGCGAGGTGAACTTGCGGTAGAGGAACTCGTTCACGACGAGCCCGACGACCGAGTCGCCCAAGAACTCCATCCGCTCGTTCGATTCCCCGCCGCTCTTGTCCTTGTCGGGCTGGGAATGGAGGAAGGAGCGGTGGGTCAGCGCCTGCCGCGCCAGCTCGGGGTCCCGGAACTTGTAATTCACCATCGTTTCGAATCCGCGCAGATCGAATTCACTGACTCCGGGCCGCGCAGTCCGCGGCGCCGGGGCTTTGTCCAGACCAAACAGCTTTCTCAATAAGTTCACGATTGTCGGGATCCCTAAGGACCCTCCTTGGCCATGAGTCTCGATAACGCCAGGGTGACGTTGTGCCCGCCAAAGCCCAGAGAATTGGAAAGGGCCGCCCGCATTTCTACCTTTCGCGCGGTGTTGGGGACGTAATCGAGATCGCAGTCGGGATCGGGATGCTCGTAGTTGATCGTGGGGGGCAGAATCTGCCGCTCGAGCGCGAGGACGCAGATGATGGTCTCGAGTCCTCCGGCGGCTCCGAGCAGGTGCCCCGTCATCGATTTGGTCGAGCTGACGGCCACGCGGGATGCGTGATCGCCGAATACCGACTTGATGGCTTGGGTTTCGAATTTGTCGTTGAGTGGGGTGGAAGTGCCGTGGGCGTTCACGTACCCGAACTCGCCCTGAGGGAGTCCGGAGTCGTGGATGGCCGCCCGCATGGCCCGCGCTGCGCCCTCACCCTCGGGGGCAGGTGCGGTCATATGATGGGCATCTCCCGTGGCTCCGTATCCGATGATCTCGGCCAGTATCGCGGCACCGCGCTTCTTCGCGTGCTCGAGCTCCTCCAGAATCAGGATGCCCGCGCCCTCCCCCATCACGAAACCGTCGCGCTGGGAGTCGAAGGGCCGGGAGGCTCGGGTCGGATCGTCGTTACGGGTGGACATCGCCTTCATGGAGCAAAATCCTGCGAAAGAAACCGGGGTCACCGGAGCTTCGGCGCCTCCCGCGATCATGACCTCCGCTTCGGAGTTCTGGATGATCCGGAACGCCTCGCCGACCGCGTGGGCGCCCGAGGAGCAGGCCGACACGGTGCAGTAGTTGGGACCCTTGGCGCCGAAGAGGATCGACACCTGGCCCGAGGCCATGTCCGAGATCATCATGGGAATGAAGAACGGGCTGACGCGGTTCGGACCCTTCTCGAGGAGGGTGCGGTGTTGATCCTCGAACGTGGAGATTCCGCCGATGCCCGATCCGACGATCACGCCGAAGCGGGTGGGATCGACAGCCCCCCCGTTCTTCTTCACGCCGGCCTGTTCCAGCGCCTGCGTGGCCGCGCCCACCGCGTACTGCACGAAGCGATCCGTGCGGCGGATGTCCTTCCGGTCCATGACGTCTTCCGGGTTGAATCCGCGCACCTCGCCGGCGATCCGTGTGTCATAGGCCGCGGTGTCGAACCGTGTCACCGGGCCGATCCCGGACTCGCCCGCGATCAACCGTTTCCAGAATTCCTCGACGGTGTTCCCGAGAGGGCAGACGACGCCCTGCCCGGTCACGACCACCCGGCGAGGATACCCATTTCTCCGATACGGCACGAACGTTGTCTCGATTTCTTCGCCTGCGCTCCCCACCGCGTGGGACGAGATGCGCCCCGCGCGGCGCCGAATCAGGCGTTCTTCGGCACGTGCGATTCCAGATACTTGATGGCGTCGGCCACCGTGGTCATCTTCTCGGCGTCTTCGTCCGGAATTTCGATGTCGAATTCCTCTTCGAGCGCCATGACCAGCTCCACCGTATCGAGCGAGTCCGCTCCGAGATCGTCGATGAACGAAGCCTCGGGCGTCACCTGCTCGGGCGCTACACCCAGCTGGTCGACGATGATCTGCTTGACCCGGTCCTCACTGAATGATCCCATTCCCTGCTTCACCTCCCTTGTGGATTCCCCCTTCGGGAATCCGACCGTTTCACATCCTCATCCCGCCGTCGACCGACAGCACCTGACCGGTCACGTAGCCCGCCTCTTCCGAGCACAGAAACGCCACCGCGTGGGCGACGTCTTCCGGAGATCCCAGGCGTCCAAGCGGGATCTGCGCCTGAAGCGCTTCGCGCACCTTCTCGTCCAAACCGGACGTCATCGCGGTTTCGATGAAGCCCGGAGCCACGGCGTTCACCGTAATATGGCGCGACGCCAGTTCCTTCGCAACGGCCTTCGTCAGACCGATCACGCCGGCCTTGGACGCTACGTAGTTGGCCTGCCCGGGGTTACCCGTCAAACCCACCACGGAGCTCACGTTCACGATCCGGCCCCAGCGCTGTTTCATCATAGGACGGGTGAACGCCTTGATGCAGAGAAAGCTTCCCTTCAAGTTCGTGTCGATCACCTGGTCCCACTCCTCCTCGCTCATGCGCATCACGAGGTTGTCCCGGGTGATTCCGGCGTTACAGACCAGGATGTCCGCACGGCCGAAAGCTTCCAGCGTCCGGGCGCAGAGCGCCTCCGCATCCGCCGGCTTGGCCACGTCCCCCACGACCGGGATCGCTTCGCCTCCCTTGGCGCGGATCTCGGCGCACGCGGTCTCGAGCGCCGTTGGATCGCGGCCCGACAACACCACCTTCGCCCCGCCGCAGGCCAGCCGGTCCGCGATGGCGCGGCCGATCCCCTTCCCGCCGCCCGTCACGACCGCGACCTTGTCCCGGAACCGGGCATCCGTCATGCCGCCACTTCCTCCAGGGCCGCCACCGTGGCCTCGATCGATTCCGGATCCTCGCTCCCGAAGAGCAACGCCTCCCGATCCACGCTCTTCACGAGACCGCGAAGGATGCGTCCCTGACCCACCTCCACGAACCGCCGCACGCCCTGGGCCAGGAGCTCGCGCACCGTCTGCTCCCAGAGCACCGGCGAAAGCAGCTGCTCCCGGAGCGTGACCCGGATCTCGTCCGGAGATTGCGCGGGGCGCGCCGTCGCGTTGGCGAACACCGGAAACCGCGCCGGCCGGATCTCCACCACGTCCAGCGCCTCGGCGAGTCCGCGCGCGGCGCTCTCCATGAGCGGCGAGTGAAACGCGGCGCTCACCTGTAACGGCACGACTTTCTTCGCGCCCGCCTTCTTCGCTTCCTCGGTCGCGAGCAGGAGCGCTTCGGGCGTTCCCGAGAGCACCACCTGGCCCGGTGAGTTGAAATTGGCCGCGGCAATGTCCCGCGGCCGGGCGACCGCCGCGAGCACCTTCTCGATCGCGGGTCCGTCGAGCCCCAGCACGGCCGCCATGGACCCGGGCCGCTCCTTCCCCGCGCCCGCCATCAGCTCGCCGCGCTTGCGGATGAGTCTCACGCCGTCCTCGAAGGAGAGCGACCCGGCCGCGACGTGGGCCGCGAACTCTCCGGCGCTGTGCCCCGCGCCCGCGGAGGCGCGCACCCCGCGGCGCTCGAGCACGCGCGCCGCGGCGACGCTGGTGACGAGGAGCGCCGGCTGGGTATTCTCCGTGCGCGTCAGCTCCTCGAGAGGGCCGGCGAAGCAGAGCGCGGACAGCGAAAATCCGAGCACCGAGTCGGCGCGCTCGAATACCTCCCGCGCTTCGGGGTAGCGCTCCGCCAGCGCCTTCCCCATCCCCACCGCTTGCGAGCCCTGGCCCGGGAAGAGGAACGCGATACGGCTCACCAGCGCACCACCGCCGCCGCCCATGTGAACCCGCCGCCGAACGTGACCATCTCCACGAGGTCGCCGGGCTTCAGGCGTCCGCTCCGCTTCGCCTCGTCCAGCGCGAGCGGGATCGACGCCGAGGAGGTGTTCCCGTAGCGATCCAGATTCACGAACACCTTGTCCATGGGAAGCCCGAGCCGCCGCGCCGTGGCGTCGATGATGCGGTAGTTGGCCTGGTGCGGGATCAGGAGGTCCAGCTCCTCGGGCTTCAGGCCCGCCAGCTCGAGGGCCTCGCACGCGACCGATTCCATGGCGCGCACCGCGTACTTGAACACGTCGTTCCCGCTCATGCGGATGTAGTGGAGCCTCTTGTCAACGGTCTCGTGGGAGGCGGGATTCAGCGAGCCGCCGCCCGGCATCTCGAGGAGGCTCGTGAGCGAGCCGTCGCTGTGCAGCTTGGTGGCGAGAATGCCGCCCGGCTGCCCCGTGGAGCGCAGCACCACCGCGCCCGCGGCGTCGCCGAAGAGCACGCACGTGTTCCGGTCGGTCCAGTCCGTGATCTTGGAAAGGGTCTCGACGCCCACCACGAGCACGGTCTCGGCCACGCCGGCCAGGATCTGGGTGCGTCCGAGAGAGAGCGCGAACAGAAATCCCGAGCACGCGGCCGAGATGTCGAAGGCGTACGCCGAAGACGCCCCCAGCCTGTCTTGGAGAAGGCACGCGGTGGAGGGAAAGGGCCGGTCGCCGGTCACCGTGCCGACGATGATCTGATCGATCTCCTTGCCCTTGATGCCGGCGTCCTTCATCGCGCGCCGCGCGGCCTCGGTCGCCAGCGCCGAGGAGGGCGTGTCCGGATCGGCGATGCGGCGTTCCTTGATCCCGGTGCGGCTCACGATCCACTCGTCCGAGGTGTCCACGATCTGCTCGAGATCCTGGTTCGTGACCACGCGGTCGGGTGTACAGGAGCCGACGCCGATGATGTGCACGTCCCGCGCGGGGGCGATCATCCGCGAGTCTTCGCGGCGGTCACGCCGCCTCCGGAGCGAGCCGTTGGAGATCCTCGCGGATGAAATCCGCGACGCGCGCCTCGGCGCAGCGCGCGGCCGCGCGAATGGCGTTCTTGATGGCGCGCGCGTTGCTCCGGCCGTGCGCGATGATGCAGTTTCCATCCACGCCCAGGAGCGGGGCGCCCCCCACCTCCGCGTAGTCCATCCGCCGCTTCAGGCGGCGGAACGCGGGCTTCAGGAGCAATCCCGCGAGCATGCTCAGGGGGTCGCTTCGGATCTCGTCTCGAATCATGTTTCCCACGCTGGGGATCACGCTCTCCGCGAACTTGAGGAGCACGTTTCCCACGAAGCCGTCGCACACGACCACGTCGGCCGTGCCGAGGATGATGTCGCGGCCCTCGACGTTCCCGACGAAGTGGACGGGGCTCTGCTTCAAGAGCTGGTGCGCTTCGTAATAAAGCTCGCTCCCCTTCTCCGCCTCCTCGCCGATGTTCAGCAGTCCCACGCGCGGGCGCTCGACGTGAAGGACCAGCCGCGCGTAGATGCTTCCCATCATCGCGAATTGGTGGAGGTGGTACGGCTTGCAGTCGGAGGTGGCGCCGACGTCCAGGATGACGACGTTGCCCTGGGGGGTCGGAAGGACCGTGGCGATGGCGGGGCGCTGCACCGATTCGATGCGGCCGAGCCCGAAGAGCGCCGCCGCCACGACCGCGCCCGTGTTTCCCGCGGAGACCATGGCATCGGTGTGGCGTTCCTTTTCCAGCCGCGCGGCGATGTTGATCGAGGAGTCCTTCTTCTTGCGGACCGATGTCACGGCGGACTCGCCCATCTCGACCCGCTCGGAGGCATGGATCACGGTGGGAAGCGAGGAGGATAGGTGCAGACGGGCGGCCTCCGCGCGCACCAGCGTTTCATCGCCGATGAGCACGACCTCGAAGGCGCCCGCGGACTCGCGAGTCGCTTCGATGGCCCCCTGGATCACAACGCCGGGCGCTAAGTCGCCACCCATGGCGTCCACGCCGATGACCGGCCGTCCGGATCGCTCGCTCACCTTGGCCCCGCGCCCGCCGCCCCTACGAACTCTTGGACGCCTCCCGAGAAATCACTTCCTCGCCCGCGTAATAGCCGCAGTGACCGCACACCCGATGCGGAAGCTTCGTCTGACTGCAATGGGGGCACACCGACCGGCCCGGCATGGAGAGTTTCCAGTTCGTGCGGCGTTTCTTGCCGCGGGTGCTCGAGTGCCTTCTCTTGGGTACGGCCATCGTCTTTCATTCCCTTCGCTAGAGTCTTGAGCCGCGGGGCGTGAATACGATCCCCCCGGCGTCAGCCCGTGGCCGCGCCGACACAGCGGCACGCCCCGAGGTTTCGGTCCTCGCCGCATCGCGGACAAAGCCCCGCGCACGTCTCGCGGCAAAGCGGCCTCATGGGGAGGCCTAGCAGCACCGCCTCCCGGATCTCGCTGTCGATGGAGAGCACGTGGCCGTCGTGGAAATGGACCCCCCCGTCTTCCTCGTCAAGGGCCTTGGGGCTCATCGTGCGGGCTTGAGGCAACTTAGCACAGAAGACCTCGAACTCCAATTCGAGAATCTGCGAGAAGTCGATCAAACAGCGGCTACACTGTTGCAGCGCAATGGCATGGATCGTCCCCCGCACCCAGATCTCGTCCCCGCGCCGGTCCAGGCTAAGCCCAATGAGAAGCGGGCCTTCCAGCTCCGCGTCCTTGGGCACGATGCCGACCATGGCGGCCGGGACCTCGAGCAGGAGGCGGCTCTGCCCCTCGTCGATCTCGTGTAGTTTGAGTTCCATGGCTCCACTTTAGATTACCGGCGGGCGGATCCGTCTCCGAAGAAGAATTCGATCTCCACCCGGGCCGACTCCGGCGAGTCGGAGGCATGGACGGCGTTCCTCCCCTTGCTCTCCGCGTGGAGGGCCCGGATCGTTCCCGGCCGGGCCTCCTTGGGGTCGGTGGCGCCGATCAGGTCGCGAAGCTTCGGCACGGCATCCTCGCGCCTCAGGCGGACGGGAACCGCGGGCCCCGAGGACATGAATAGGACCAGCTCGCCCAGGAATGGCTTCCCCTCGTGCACGGCATAGAAGCGCCGCGCATCGGCGGCGGCCAGGCGCACCAGGCGCATATCGAGGATCTCGAATCCGGCCCGCTCCACCTCGGACAGGATGACGCCCACCTTGTGCGCCGCAACAGCGTCGGGCTTGATCATGAAGAGCGTTTCACTCACGTGGTTCTTCCCTCAGCGGCCGCGGCGCCGGACCGTCTTGGCTCGCGCGGCGCGTTTCGTCTTCGTGCGTGGCTTCCGGCCCGACGGGGCGACGCGCCGCTTCGGCTTCGCCTTCCGTTTCGGCCGGAGCAGGGTGAGCTTGGATTTCCGTTTGGTTCGAAGCGCCGCCGCGATCAGGCCCGGGATCTCGGACGGGGTCTTGGCGACGGGAATGCCCGCTTCCTGGAAGCGCGCCATCTTCTCCTGGGCGGTGCCCGATCCACCCGAAACGATGGCGCCCGCGTGCCCCATGCGCTTTCCCGGAGGGGCCGTCTGCCCCGCCACGAAGGCCACGACTGGCTTCGAGATGGATCGCCGGATCAAGAGGGCCGCGTCTTCCTCGTCGCTCCCGCCGATCTCCCCGATCAGGACGATCGCCGAGGTAGCAGGATCCTGCTCGTAGAGGGCGAGCATGTCCGCGAAACGCGTCCCGACGATCGGGTCCCCGCCGATTCCGATGCAGGTGGACTGGCCGAGACCCGCGCGCGTGAGCTGCCACACCACTTCGTAGGTGAGCGTGCCGCTGCGGCTCACGACCCCGACCTTGCCGGGCTTCACGATCGAGCCGGGCATGATGCCGACCTTGCTCTGCCCCGGCGAGATGAGGCCGGGGCAATTCGGGCCGACGAGCCTCGTGGGGCGGCCCTGGAGATAGGCGGAGACCTCCACCATGTCCCGCACCGGGATCCCTTCGCTGATGCAGACCACGAGCGGGACCCCCGCATCCGTGGCCTCGTACACCGCGTCCTGAGCCAGGGCCGCGGGCACGTAGATGACCGAGCAGTTGGCGCCCGTCTTCGACACGGCGTCCTGGACCGAGTCGAAAACCGGGACCGAATGCACCCGCTCGCCGCCCTTCCCCGGCGTGACGCCCGCGACGACCTTCGTGCCGTAGTCGAGCATGCCGCGCGTGTGGAAGGAGCCGTCGCGGCCGGTGATCCCCTGCACCACCACGCGCGTGTTCCGTCCGATGAGAACGCTCACGCCGCCTCCGCCGCGCGGGCGATCACGGCGCGCACCGCTTCATCCATGTCGCTCAGCGCCATGATGCCCTTCTTTCCGAGGAGCTCACGCGCTTCCTTCTCGTTCGTCCCGGTGAGCCGGATCACGATCGGGATCCTCACGTTCAGGCGGTCCAGCGCGGTCAGGAGCCCCCGCGCCACGTCGTCGCAGCGCGTGATTCCGCCGAAGATGTTGAAGAGGACCGCGCGCACGCGCGAGTCGCCGGTGAGAATGTTCATGGCGGATTCGACCTTCTCCGGATTGGAGGAGCCGCCGATGTCCAGGAAGTTGGCCGGCCTTCCGCCGTGGTACTGGATCAGGTCCATGGTGGCCATCGCGAGACCCGCCCCGTTCACCACGCAGCCGATCGACCCGTCCAGCTTCACGTAGGAGAGCCCGCGCTCGCGGGCCTCCACCTCGCCGGGATCCTCGGCTGTGAGGTCGCGCCACGAGGCGAGGTCGGGATGGCGGTCCAGGGCGTTGTCGTCGAGCACGATCTTGGCGTCGAGCGCCAGGACCTCTCCCGCCTTCGTCACGACCAGCGGGTTGATCTCGGCGAGCGAGGCGTCCTGATCGCGGTAGACCCGCGCGAGCCGGATCAGGATGGGAACGATCTGCTTCTGGATCGCGGGGCTCTTGTCCAGAAACCGGGCCGCCGCGCGCGCCCGGTAGGCCGGGAGACCGCGCAGGTCGATCGGAATCCTGAGAATCTTCTCGGGCGAGGTGCGCGCGACCTCCTCGATGTCGATCCCCCCCGCGGGGCTGACCATGAGAAGCGGCGTCTCGTTCTTCCGATCGAGCACCATACCCGCGTAATACTCGCGATCGATGTCCGCCGACGGGGTGATCAGCACCCGGTGGACCTTGAGGCCCCGGATGTCCATCCCGATGATGCGGCCGGCCTCGCGCTTCAACTCCTCCGGCGTGCGGACCACCTTGACGCCTCCGGCCTTGCCGCGGCCGCCGATCAGCACCTGCGCCTTCACGACCACCGGGTAGGAGAACCGCGCCGCGACGGAGACCGCCTCCTCCACGCTCGACGCCACGTCGCCCGGAGGCACCGGAATGCCCGCCGCGCGGAAAAGCTCCTTCGATTGATACTCGTGGAGGTTCAACGCTTCCCTCGCGTCACCCGCGCGGACTTCCGCGCCGCCTTCTTCAAGCCGCCGCGCGCGGGCTCGGTGGCCGCGAGCCGCTCCAGGCACTCGCGGATCAAGTCCTCGAGCTTCGGCCGGCCGATCTCCTCCAGCTCGTAGCCCACGCGGACCGCGTGGCGCTTGATGCTCACGAGTTTTCGCAGGTCGATCGGCGTCGCGACCACGACGACATCGCACGGACAGGCGTTGATGGTCTTCTCCATGTCCCGGATCTGCTCCTTGGAATAACCCATGGCGGGGAGGAGCGCGCCGATGTTCGGGTACTGCTTGAAGACGTCCTTCATGCCCCCGACGAGCCAGGGCCTGGGATCCACGATCTCGCTCGCGCCGTGGCGGCGCGCCGCGACCACGCCCGCGCCGTATTTCATCTCGCCGTGGGTGAGCGTGGGTCCGTCCTCGATCACCAGCGCGCGCTGGCCCCGGATCCACTCCGGATGGTCCACCGTGATGGGGGACGCCGCGTCCACGATGACCGCGCGGGGATTGAGCTCCTGGACCGACCGGCGGACCGCCTCGATGTTCTCGTAGTCGGTGGTGGTCTCCTTGTTGATCACCACCACGTCCGCCAGCCTCACGTTCGTTTCGCCCGGATGGTACGTGCGCTCGTGTCCGGGCCGGTGCGGATCCGCCACGACGATCTGGAGATCCGCCTTGAAGAAGGAAAGGTCGTTGTTCCCCCCGTCCCAGACGATGACGTCCGCTTCACGCTCGGCCTGGCGCAGGATCTCGGCATAGTCGACCCCCGCGTAGACAACGGTGCCACGATCCAGATGCGGCTCGTACTCCTCCCGCTCCTCGATCGTGCACTTGTGGCGGTCCAGGTCGGCGTAGGTCCCGAAGCGCTGCACCGCTTGGCGGGAGAGGTCGCCGTAGGGCATCGGGTGGCGGACCGCGACGACCCGCTTCCCCATCGCCTTCAGCACCTCGCACACCTTGCGCGTGGTCTGACTCTTGCCTGAACCGGTGCGCACGGCGTTCACGGCGACGACCGGGGTGCGGCTTCGGAGCTGTGTCGTCTTCGGGCCCATGATCGTGAAGTCGCATCCCAGGCTCGCGATCCAGGACGCCTTGTGCATGACGTACTCGTGGGAGACGTCGCTGTAGGCAAAGACCACTTCGTCCACGTCGTGGTCCCGGATCAAGCCCGGAAGGTCCTGCTCGGAAACGATCGGGATGCCCTTGGGGTAGCGTCCGCCGGCCAGCGAGGGCGGATAGCGGCGGTCATCGATGCCGGGGATCTGGGCGGAGGCCGTGAACGCCACCACCCGATACTCGGGGCGCCGCTTGAAGAACATGTTGAAGTTGTGAAAGTCCCGTCCGCCGGCGCCCATGATCACTACTCGTCTCGGATTCTTCACTCGAGGCACACCTCCTTCAGGGGTTCGCGCAAGGCCGGCGCATCCAGTGAAATGCGGCGAAAGCTTCGAGCCGCTCGCCGCGGGTTCGGATGGCGCCGGTCAGGGTCGCTCTAGATGCACTACGTTGGGAAAACGCAACAGCTTAGACGGTAAGGAGGGGCACTGTCAAGGGGTGCGGGAGGAGCGGATCCGGTCGGCGATCTCGGAGGAGGAGAAGCCGGGAACGAGCGGGATCACGTGGACTTGGCCTCCCGCGCGCTCGACCTCGGCCCTACCCACGACGCTCGCGGGGGTGTAGTCCCCGCCCTTGACCAGAATGTCGGGCAAGAGCTCCTGGATGAGCCGGAGCGGGGTGTCCTCGTCGAACAGCACGGCGTAATCCACGCTCGCGAGCGCCGCCACGACCGTGGCGCGGGCCTGCTCCCCCTGGATCGGGCGGCCCGGGCCCTTGAGCGCGCCCACGGAGCGGTCGGAATTGAGCCCCACGAGGAGGTAGTGCCCCAGGCTCCGCGCGCGACGCAGGAGCTCGACGTGGCCGGGGTGGATGAGATCGAAGCACCCGTTCGTGAAGACGAATCGCCGCCCGAGGACGCGCGCGGCCGCGCGCCGGCGCTTCGCGTCCTCCAGCGAGAGGATCTCACCCAACGGGCAGGTCCTCCAGCGACTCGACCAGCATGGCGGCCGAGGCCGTCGCGGTCCCCAGCTCCGCCACCACCAGGCCCGCCGCGTGGTTAGCCAGCACGCACGCCTCGGGCAGGGGCGTGCGGGCGGCGAGGCCGACCGCGATCGTCGCCACCACGGTGTCTCCCGCGCCGGTCACGTCGTAGACGCGGCGCGCGCGGGTGGGAAAGTGGGTATGCCCGTCCGTGGTGAAGAGCGACATGCCCTCTTCGCCGCGGGTGATCAGCACCGCTCCGGCGTCGAGCTTCTGGCGAAGGCCGAAGCCCGCTTCGGTCAGGTCCTCTTGGCTTCGAATCCTCTTCCCCCAGGCCTGCGAGGCCTCCGCGAGGTTGGGGGTGATCACCGTGACGCCGCGGTAGCGCTGGAAGTGCTCCTCCTTCGGATCCACGGCGCTCGGGATGCGGCGGCTCGCAAGCTCGGGAAGGAGCCGGTCCAGGAGCGCGGGGGAGATCACGCCTTTCCCGTAATCCGAGATCAGCACCGCCTCCGCGTCCGTCAGGGCGCGCTCCACGCGGCGCCACAGCTCCTCCACCACCTCCGGCGAGAGCGCCTCGCGCGTCTCCTCGTCGGCGCGCAGCACTTGCTGGTGATGGGCGATGATCCGGGTCTTCAAGGTGGTGCGCCGGCCGGGGTCGCGCAGGATGCCTGCCTCCGCGTCCACCTCGCGCGCGTCCAGCTCCCGCTTCAGGCTCTGCTCGGCGGCGTCCAATCCGACCACCCCGACCAGCGTCGGCACGGCGCCCAGCGCCCGGACGTTCTGCGCCACGTTGGCGGCACCCCCCAGGCGCAGCTCCTCGCGGTCCACGTCCACCACGAGCACCGGCGCCTCGGGGGAGACGCGGGTCGCGCGGCCCCAGAGATAGCGGTCCAGGATCACGTCGCCGATCACGAGGACCCGCCGGCCGCGGAAGCTCTCCACGCGGCGCGCGAGCGCTCCGCGCGTGAACGAAGGCGAGGGTCGCGAGGCGACGCCGGTCTTGCCCGCCGGGGTCAGGCCGTCTCCTCTCCCGGGCCCTTCTCGGGTGTGGCCGCCATGTATTCCTCGATGAGCGCGCGGGCGCGCGCGGCGTCCTTGCCCAGGACTTCGACCCGCCCCCAATATCCGTGGTGGAGCGTTTCCAGCGTGCTGAACCAGGCCATCTGAACCGGCGCCGCCGTGGCCTCGATTCCCTGGGCCTTCAGGAAGTCGCACAGGAGCATCGCCGCCGCCTCGTCCGGAACTTCGCGCACGGAGACGAGGGGTTCCTGGTCCAGCCCTTCTCGCTCGCCCGGGTTCGAGGCTTCGTCTTCGGGTGTCATTCCTTGTATCCCTCCGGATGGCGCGCGCGCCAGTCGGTGGCCGTCTCGAGGATGGCGCGCAAGTCCGTGAACTGCGGCTCCCAGCCTAGCACGCGACGCGCTTCCTCCGAGGAGGCAATCAACACGGGGGGATCCCCCGCCCGCCGGGGGGCCTCCACGGTCGGCACGGGGCGTCCGGTGGCGAGGCCCACGGCCTCGACCATCTCGCGCACCGAGACCCCGCGTCCCGCGCCCAGGTTCAGGACGCGGCTCTCTCCCGCCTCGCTCAGGTGACGGAGCGCGCGCAGGTGCGCGTCGGCGATGTCGACCACGTGGATGTAGTCTCGGATCGCCGTCCCGTCGGGGGTCGGATAGTCGTGGCCGAAGACCGGCACCGCGCCGCGGATACCGAGCGCGGCGTCGATGAGGAGCGGGACCAGGTGGGTCTCGTTCCGGTGATCCTCCCCGTGGTCGATGCTCGCGCCCGCCACGTTGAAGTACCGGAGGGCGACGTAGCGGAGCCCGTCTTCCTTCGCGCGCTCTCCCAGCATCCGCTCGAAGCGAAGCTTCGTCGCCCCGTAGGGATTCGCCGGGCGAAGCGCGGAAGCCTCGGTGAGCGGCATCGGTGAAGCCGGGTCGTACACGGCGGCCGAGGAGGAGAAGACGATGTCGCGGACGCCGTGGTCCCGCATGGCGTCCAGGAGGAGGGCGCCCTGCGCGACGTTCGCGTCCTCGTAGAGGTCCGGCTTCTCGATCGATTCCCCCACGAGCGATTTGGCCGCGAGGTGGACGACGCAGTCGATCTCCTTGGTCCGGAACGCCTCGTCCAGCTTCTCCCGGTCGCGGAGGCCGCCCCGGATCAGGAGCGCCAGGGGATGGACCGCGTCCCGATGCCCCGTCGAGAGGTCGTCGTAGACGATGGTCGAATGTCGCGCGCGCACCAGCTCTTCCACGACGACGCTTCCGATGTAGCCGGCGCCGCCCACCACCAGCGCGTTCACGAGATGGCGACGCTCCGTCGCAGCGCGCGCAGCGCCTCGGGCGGATCGCCGGAGCCGAAGATGGCGTGGCCCGCGATGAACGTGTCGGCCCCCGCGCGGGCCGCGCGGGCGGCCGTCTCGGGCTTAATCCCCCCGTCCACGCCGAGGATGCAATCCAGGTTCCCGCGATCGATGGCCTCGCGGACGGCGGCGATCCGCTTCTCCGATCCCTCGAGGAAGGGCTGCCCTCCGCGCCCCGGCTCCACCGTCATCACGAGCGCGATGTCGCACTCCGGAAGCGCGTCGAGATAGCGCGGAAGCGGCGTCGCGGGCTTGACGGAGAGCCCGGCGCGCAGACCGCGCGCGCGGATCTCGCGCAGGGCACGCACCGGATCCTCGACCGCCTCGACGTGCACGATGAGGTGATCCGCCCCGGCCTTCGCGAATTCCTCGAGGTAACGCAGCGGCTCGACGATCATGAGATGGACGTCGAGCGGCAGCGAGGTGAGCCGGCGCATGGCGGAGACCAGGATGGGACCGAACGTGAGGCTGGGCACGAACTGCCCGTCCATCACGTCCACGTGCAGAAAATCGGCTCCCGCGCGCGCGACGCTCGCGATCTCGTCGCCGAGGCGGGAGAAGTCAGCGGAGAGGACCGAAGGGCAGATGCGGTGCCGCCGCGGGCGCGCCCAGCGCCGGGCCAGGACCTCGGCCGAACGCGGCGCGGTCACGGGTGCTCGTAGAGCACGATCGAATCACGCGTGGAGACGCGATGCCCGGGCGAGGGCTCCTGGCCGGAGACCAGCCCCGCCTTCTGCTTCGTACCGCCCTCGCGGATCGAAACCGGGAATCCCTCCTCGCGGAGACTCCGGGCGACGTCGTCGAGCCCCCGCCCGGTGAGATCGGGGAGGAGATAGCTCTGCGGCCGAGGCCCCAGGCTGACGAGGAGGTTCACCACCGTGCCCTGCTCGACCAGGGTCTCGCCGGGCGGATCCGAGGCCACGACCAGGTCCTTGCTGGTCTCGTCGGTGTAGACCTTGGCAATCCGGCCGGCGCGAAGGCCCGAGCCTTCGAGCAGGAGCTGCGCCTGACGCGCCGTCGATCCCTCGAGGAGCGGAACGCTGGTGCCCTGCGCTCCCAGGCTCACGATGACCGAGATCCGGCGCCCCCGCTTGACGACGCCTCCTGCTTCCGGATCCTGGGAGATGACGAAGCCGCGCGGGACGTCGGGCTCCACTGCTCGGAGATCTTCGAGAGTTTGAGCTCCTGGGCCGCGAGCACGCGCTCCGCTTCGTTCTCGCTCTGCCCCGTCACCTCCGGAACCGTGACCTCCGCGCCCTGCCGCGTGAAGCTCGGCATGAGCACGAGATTCATGACGAGGAATCCTCCGAAGAGCGCGACCGCAGCGAGGAGAAGGGTGCCCGACCAGAAGGAAAAACGCGGGCCGCGGCGCCGCTCGGCCCCTGGCGGCGGCGGCACCGGGGGCGGGGTTGCGGGCGTTTCCTCTGCACTGGGCTCCACGCCGACTCCCATGGACTCGCTCACCGTTTGCGAAACCGGGCGGCGAAAACACCGTCCGTGCCGTTCCGTTGCGGCGTGGCGGTCCAGAACCTACCGCCCGAGCGGAACGCGGGCGGAAGATACCGGTCCGCAGGCTCGACCTCGAACTCCGGATGGTCCTGAATGAAGGATTCCACGACTTCCACGGTCTCCTCAGGTTCCAAAGAGCAGACACTATACACCAAGACGCCGCCCCGCTTGACGCGCGGGGCCGCGCCCTCGAGGAGCTTCGGCTGGAGCGCGGCCATCGTGAGCACGCTGGACTCCTCCTTGCGCCAGCGCGCGTCCGCCCGGCGCCGCAGCACGCCGAGTCCGGAGCAGGGCGCGTCGACCAGGACCCGGTCGAACTCCTCGCGAAAGGGAGGGTTTTGGCCGTCGCCGCAGACCACGAGGACGTTCCAGAGACCCATCCGCTCGAGGAGATTCGATCGAAGCGCCTTCGCGCGGCTTCGGTGCTTCTCGAGCGCGATGAGGCGCCCCTCCGGACCGACCGCCTCCGCGATCTGTGCGCCCTTCCCTCCGGGCGCCGCGCAGAGGTCGAGCACCCGCTCCCCGCTCCTGGGATCGAGAATCGAGACCACGGAGGCCTCCGCCTCGTCCTGGAGCGAGATGAGCCCGTCGCGGAAGGCCGGGGATCGCGAGGGGACGAACCCGCCGCCCATGACCCACACGGGACCGCCGTTCTTCGCCGGCTCCATCGAAAGCCCCTCGGCACGAAGACGCTCGCGGATCTCTCCGGCGCTCGCGCGAGCGAGCGTGGGACGAACCGAGACCACCGGCTCTTCGTTGTCCACCGCGAGGAGCCGCGTCGCCTCCTCGATCCCCAGCCGCGCGATCCAGCGCTCCACGATCCAGCGCGGGTGGGAATACAGAACCGCCAGGTGATCCACCGGATGGAGCTCTGAATCCGGTAGAGGAGCCCGCTCGCCGCTCGCGAGTTTACGTAGGATGGCGTTCGCGAGGCCGGCCGTCCCCGGATGTCCGTACTTCTTGGCCAGCTTCACGCTCTCGTCGACGGCCGCCCGGGCGGGGATGCGGTCGAGGAAGAAAAGCTGGAAGGCCCCGAGCCGAAGCACTCCCTTGATCCAGGCGGGAAGGGGGGCCCAGTTCTCCCTCGCGAAGTGCGCGAGATGGTGATCCAGCGTGCCCCGGTGCCGCAGGGTTCCCTGGACCAAGGCGGTGACAAGGCGCGCGTCCTCCGGCGAGAGTTCGCTGTCGCGGAGCCTTCCTTCGAGCAGCCGGTCGGAGTACGCGCCGCGGCTTTCGGTCGCGACATAGATCTGGAGCGCCAGCTCCCGCGCCCCGATCGGCTTATTCGGCGCCCAGGGCTTTCGCCGCTTCGGCTTCTGGGTCGTCACGTGGTCCCGTCCGAGAGAAGGGGAAGCCTCGACCCCACGCTGATCCGCGCCCCGTTCGCGTAGTCGGATCCACCCATCTCCTTCCGCCCCGCGGCGCGCACGCGGCGGAGCCACACCGATCCCTTCTCGAGGCGGAGCAACAGTCCACGTTCCCGATCCAGGGCGATCGCCACGCCCGCGCGCGCGGCGGGCGTCCCGGCGGGGGGGGCGCCGGGAGAGGCGGCCAGCACCTGCAGCGGGCCTCCTTCGGCGAGATCGAGGTAGGCGCCGGGTCTCGGCGCGAAGGCGCGAACGCGGCGCGTGAAGGCGACCGGGTCGAGAGAGAGGGAGAGCCGCGCGTCCTCGCGCCGCACCTTCGGCGCGTAGGTGGCCCGTGAGGAATCTTGAATGTCGCGCACCATCTCCCCGCGCTCGATCCGATCGAGCGTCTCGGAGAGACACCGCGCGCCGAGGAGGGACAACCGCTCGGTCAAGGTGCCCGCGTCTTCCTCGGGATGCACCGGGGTCCGCAGAGCCGCGAAGGTGGGCCCCTCGTCCAGCTTCTCGGTCATCCACATGGTGGTCACACCGGTCTCCTCGTCCCCCGCCAAGATCGCGGCCTGGATGGGAGACGCGCCGCGATGCCGCGGCAGAAGCGAGAAGTGGAGATTCAGGGCGCCGATGCGGGGAACGCGGAGGAGCTCGGGGCTCAGGATCTGGCCGTAGGCGGCGAGAAGAATGAGATCGGGGTTCAAAGCGCGGAGCTTCTCGATCTCCTCCGGCGCGCCCGCCCGCGCGGGGGTCGCGACCGGAAGCCCGCGCGATTCGGCGGCCGCGCGGACCGGGGAGGACGTGACTTCGAGGCCGCGTCCTCTCGGACGGTCCTGGCGCGTCACCACGAGCAAAGGCGACCTTCCTTCTTCCACGAGCCGCGCCAGCGCGGGCACCGCGAGGGCGGGCGTGCCGTAATACACGAGGCGCACGGCGCCCGTCAGAAGGAGGGCGAAGCGGAAGCGTCGGAAGCGGACTTCTCCGAGTCGCCGGTCAGCATCCGCGCGAGCTTGGGTTCCAGGAGCTTTCGCCGGATCGCGCTCACCCGGTCGATGAAGAGAACTCCGTCCAGATGATCCAGCTCGTGCTGGAGCGCGCGGGAGAGAAGTCCTCCGGCGTGCACGGAGAAAGGCGCCCCGTTCTCGTCGAGCGCCTCGAAGGTGACCTCCGCGTGGCGCCTCACGTCGGCGTGGATGCCCGGAATGCTGAGGCAACCCTCTTCCCCCACCACGCTTCCGCCCGAGCGCGCGACCTTCGGGTTCACCAGGGCGAGCTTGGCGCGCTCCCCTCCTTCCCCCTCGACGTCCACGACGAAGATGCGCTGCGAGATTCCGACCTGGGGCGCGGCGAGCCCGATGCCACGCTCGCGGTACATCGTGTCGAAGAGATCCGAGATCAGGTCGCGGACCTCAGGACCCACCGACGCGACCGGCTCGGCCTTCTTGCGGAGGACCGGATCGCCGTAGTAACGAAGCGGGAGCGGCTTTCTATCCACTGCGCTCCTTCACCTGGATGATGGATTCGCGCGAAAACTCCAGCTTCACGTCCTCGGCCACCTTGAGCACCACGATACCTTCCTTCTCTCCGATGACCGTGCCGTAGAGACCCCCCGTGGTCAGCACCCGATCGCCCTTCTTGATGGAGGACCGCATGGCTTCGGTCTCCTTCTGCTTCTTCTGCTGGGGACGGATGATCATGAAGTAGACGATCCCCACGGTCACGGCCAGGAGGCCGCCCATGTGGATCATCTGGTCCATCGCCGAAGGCGTCTCGGGTACGGCTCCGGCCGCCTGTGCGAATACAGCGTCGAGCATGGATTCTCCTTAGGGACTCACGCGGGAGCGGGGGGATTCCCGTCCCGCTCGCGGTAGCGCTCCGAAAATTCCCGCGCGTACGAGTGCAGGTCGCCGCGCTCGATCGCGCGGCGGGCGGCTGCCATCAGTGTCTGGTAAAACGTGACGTTGTGCAAGGTCAGCATTCGGTGTGCGAGGATCTCGCCGGCGAGATGCAGATGCCGCAGATAGGCGCGGGTGAAGAGCGCGCACGCCTCGCAGGCGCAGGCCGGATCGAGCGGCCGGTCGGAGCGCGTGTGCTCGGCGTTTCGGATGTTCACGGGCCCTTCGCTCGTGAACGCCATCCCGTTCCGCGCGTTTCTCGTGGGGAGCACGCAGTCGAAGAGATCGATGCCGCAGGCGATTCCATCCAGGAGGTCGCGCGGCGTGCCCATGCCCATGAGGTAACGCGGCCGGTCCGGCGGCAAGACCTCCGTGACGGCGCGGGCCAGCTCCCAGGTCTCCTCCTTGGTCTCACCCACGGAGAGCCCCCCGATCGCGAACCCGTCGCACGGATGAGGGGCGGTCCGCTCCGCCATCTCCCGGCGCAGCGCCGGATCGCCTCCCCCCTGGACGATGGCGAAGAGGAGCTGCCGGTATCCGCCGGGGGTCGTGAGCGTGCGCGCGTGCCGGAGCGAGCGCTCCGTCCACCGGAGCGTGCGCTCTCCGGCCTCGCGCTGCGCCGCGAGGCCGAGCGGAAGCAGCACGGCATGGTCGAGCGTCACCGCGATGTCGGAGCCCAGGTCCGCCTGGACCTCCATCGAGCGCTCCGGGCTCAGGAATTCCAGGGCGCCGTCCAGATGCGAGCGGAACTCGACTCCATCCTCGCTGACGTTCACCAGCCCCTTCAGGCTCAGGACCTGATAGCCGCCGCTATCGGTGAGAATGGGGCCGTCCCACGCCATGAGCCGGTGGAGACCGCCCAGGGAGCGGATGAGCCCGGAGCCGGGCCGGAGCATCAAGTGGTAGGTGTTGGAGAGGAGGATGCGCGTCCCGGCGGCACGGAGATCGGCGGGGGTGAGGCCCTTCACGGTGCCCTGCGTCCCGACCGGCATGAACGCGGGCGTGGGAACCTCGCCGTGGGGGGTGGCAAGGGTCCCGGCGCGCGGGCCCGAGCGCGCCTCCCCCGATGTGACCGTGAAGAGCTTCAGAGACCGGCGCGCGCCAGGATCGGGTCCAAGTCCCCGCGGGTGAGCGGGAGGGCGAGCGTGCCCTGCTCCGCGCCCTCCGTCGCGGTGGGAGAGAGGATGACGATGCGTTCCGGGCCACCGATTCCCATGGCGGCGATCCGCTCCATCACCCAAACGGCGCCCCGCGGAGGCAGCGTGCGCTCCAGAACATAGAGGGAGGGAGGCCTTCCGAGGGCGGCCCGCTCGAGCGCGCGGACGCCGTGCGGCGCCTCCTCGACACGGAGCCCGCGCTGTTCCAGGAGAATCCGCACCCACGCGCGGGTGACGGCCGATCGATGCGCGATCAGCACCAGCTCCGGATCGACCGGCTCGGCGGAGTCCTTTCCCGAAGCACTCCTCCCGTCCGGATCGGGCCTCTCGTAGGCGAAGCGCTCCCCCCACCGGACGGGTGTGAGCCCCAGGTCCTCCTCACCGATCGAATCCTCGGCGCCGAGAAGGAGCACGCCGCCGGGCGAAAGCGCCCGCACGAGATTCCCGAGGGCCGCGCGGCGGCCCTCCGCGGTCAGCGTCGGAAGGAATCCGCGCGCGAGGACGAGATCGAAGAGGCCCAGTGGAAGAAGCGAATCCGGCTCGCAGAGGTTGAGGCGCGCAAAGCGTACATGGGGCTTGAGCGCGCCCGCGACGATCTCGCCGCCGCGCTCGAGGAAGTAGCGCTCGCGGAGCGTGGCAGGAATCGATTCCGCTCGCGAGACCGGATAGACCCCGCGCCGCGCGCGCGCCACGGCCCGCGCGCTCAGATCGGCGCCGATCACCTCGAATTCGAACGAGGGGGTTCGGGACCGGACCTCGGCGAGCGCGATGGCGAGCGAGTAGGCCTCTTCCCCGGTTCCGCACCCGGCGCTCAGGCAGCGGAAGGGGCCCTGGCCCGGGGCTGCCCGCCCCGAGCCCGGATCGGAGGCCATCTCGAAGAGCGGAGTGAAATCTTCAGGCGAGCCGAAGACCCGCGACTCGTTGGCGGTGAGCGTCTCGGCCAGGTCTTCCCACGCGGCGCGATCCCCGGAATAGAGCAGGTACTCCGCGTAGGCTTCGGGCCCGTCGAGGGCCCGGTCCAAGATCCGGTAGCGAAGGCGCGGGAGCACACCCTCGGGAGCGCACTCGCGAAGCGAGAGCCCGAGGGTCTCGCCGAGGCGTTTCTCCAGGGCGTCGAGAGGGCGGCGCGCGAGGTCGGCGCCGGCCGGTTCAGCCGCCATAACCTCCAGGGGAATCGATCCGGTACTCCTTGAGCTTCGTGCGAAGGGTCTGCCTCGAGATTCCGAGCCATTCGGCGGCCTTGGTCTTGTTTCCCTCGGCCTGCTCGAGCGCCTTCTCGATCGCCATCCGCTCCGCCATGGCAATGGTCACGATCCCGTGCTCACCCTTGATCTTGCTCTCCAGCACGGCGCTCTGGCCCCCCACCGCTCCCACGATCTCCAGCGGCAGATGTTCGGGAAGAATCCACTCGTCGCTCTCGAGCAGGATCGCGCGCTCGATCACGTTCCGAAGCTCGCGCACGTTCCCCGGCCAGCGGTAGGCGAGGAGCAGCTCCAGCGCGCGGTCGTTGGGACCCTTCACGTTTCGTCCCAGCTCGCGGTTCCAGTGCCCGACGAAATGGTCGATCAGCGGCGGAATGTCCTCGGGGCGCTCGCGGAGCGGCGGGACCGAGATGCGAATCACGTCCAGCCGGAAGAAGAGATCCTCCCGGAACTTTTCCTGCTGCACGAGCGTCTTCAAGTCCTTGTTGGTCGCCGCCACGATCCGGGTCTCGACCACGATGTCGCTCACGCCCTGGACGCGCCGGAATCGCTTTTGCTCCAGCGCGCGCAGGAGCTTGGACTGGGTCGCGAGGCTCATCTCGCCGATCTCGTCGAGGAAGAGCGTGCCTCCGTTCGCCAGCTCCATCAGTCCCTTCTTCATCCGCTTGGCGTCGGTGAAGGCGCCCTTCTCGTAGCCGAAGAGCTCCGATTCCAGGAGGGTCTCGGGAATGGCGCTGCAGTTCAGCTCGACGAACGGACCGTCGTGCAGCGGCCCCAGGTCGTGGATCTCCCGCGCGAGGAGCTCTTTCCCCACCCCGGTCTCCCCCTGGAGGAGCACGGTGGAGTTTCCCGCGGTCGCCACTTTCCGGATGGTCTCGAAGATCTTCGCGAGCTTCGAGCTTCCGCCCACGATGAGCGTCGAGCCCGCGCGGCGACGCTCCACCGCGCGCAGCCGCGTCACCTCCTCGGAGAGGCGGGTCTGGGAGAGCGCGTTCTTGATCACGAGCTTCATGTGATCCAGCTCGAACGGCTTTCCGATGTAGTCGAAGCATCCCGCCTTGGTGGCCTCGACCGCGTTTTCGAACTTGCCGAAGGCCGTCATCATCACGACCTGCATGTCGGGATAGCGGGTACGGACCTCGCGCAGGAACTCGAGCCCGCTTCCGTCCGGCAGCTTCTGGTCGAGCAGCGCGAGATGGAATTCCTCCCGGTTCAAGATCGCCAGAGCCTCGGCTAAGTCTCCGGCCGTCTCCACCCGATACCCCTCCTCCGAGAGACCCTCCTTGAGCGCGTACCGGAGGGTCTTCTCGTCGTCCACGACCAGAATCCCGAGCGTCTGTTTAGCGAGGATTACCGCGCCTGTCTCCATGTCGTTTCTCCACGGGTAAGTCGATGAGCACGCTCGTTCCCTGCCCGACCACGCTTTCGATCGAGATGGAGCCTCCGTGCTCCCGGATGATGGTCTGGCAAATACTGAGACCCAGCCCGGTCCCTTGCGTGCGCGTGGTGTAGAACGGATCGAAGACACGCGCGAGCACGGCCGCGGGAATTCCGGGACCGTTGTCTTGAACGCGGACTTCCACGAGATCGAGGATCGGAGCCTGGCGTCTTGTGTCCAGCCGGTCTCCGGAGCGCCGGCCGAGCCGCGAGCGCTCGGCGAGACGCTTGCGGACGGGACCGACGACGATCGAGAGCTCTCCTCCGCGATCCAGCGCCTGGAGCGCGTTCATCAGCACATTGAGCATGACTTGCAGGATTTGGTCGAGATCGACGTAGACGTCGGGGACCGTGTCGGCGCGCTTTACCTGTAAGAGCACGTTCTGGCGCACGGCCACCTCGTGCACGAGCGTGAGCGCTTTCTCGAGGGCCGGCAGGATGGACTGACGCTGGAGCTTCGGGGTCGCGGGCCGGGCGAACTGGAGGAGCCCGGTCACGATGCGATCCAGGCGCGACACCTCTTCCAGGATGAGATCGATGAATTGAGCCCGCGGGTCTCCCACGTCGAGCCGGCGTTTCATCACCTGGGCGGAGGTGCCGATCCCGGCCAGGGGGTTTCGGATCTCGTGGGCCACGCCCGCGGCGAGAGCGCCCAGCGAGGCGAGCCGGTCCCGCCGGCGCCACTGGTCCTCGAGCGCCTTCTGCTCGCGCAGATCCTGGAACAGGGCGAGGGTGCCCTGGAGCGCGCCGTCCAGCCCTTCGAGCGGAAGGAGCCGCAGGCCCACGGGAAGCACGTCGCCCGATCGCGTGACCACCTCCACCTCGCGCGATTCCTCCGGGGCCGCGCAGGCGCCGGGGGATACGTGCGACTCGCCGCGGGGCGCCCGCAGGATTCGCGCGACCGCTTCCCCCTCGACCTCCTCCGCCGCGTAGCCCAGGAGCTTCGAGGCGGCCGGGTTCATGGCCTGGATGGTTCCGTCCCGGCCGATCGCCATCACCCCGAACGGCGCGTGCTTGAGGAAGCTCCACGCCGCGTCGAGGCCCTGCGGCCCGGGTGGCGCCGGCTCTCCGCCCGCGCGGAGCACGCTCCGGGATCTCATGCGCGGGCCGCCTCGACGCGACGCGCGGCTTCCGCGGCAAGCTCGCGGAGCGAGGGATCGCCGCCCCGCGCGACCGCGCGGAGTCTCGGCAGCGCTTCGGGGTCGCCGAGCGCGCCGAGCGCTTCGATGGCCGAAGCCCGGACCGGCAGCGCCGCGGTGGAGGCCGCCTCGAGCAAGGCCCCCGCCGCGTCCGGGTCCCGGTGCCGCGCGAGAGCGCGGGCCGCCGCGCGTCCGACGCCGGCGCTGGGATCGAAGAGAAGGCGCCGGAGCCACGCGGATCGCTCGACTCCCGTGGCCCGCTCCAGCCCCGAGGCGAACGTCTGTCTCACGCCGGCGTCCGGATCGCGGAGAAGAGGCTCGAGGGGTTCGAGACCCAGCGCCGCCGAGGCGGTGAGCCGGGCGCGCAGGGCGTGGGCGCGAACGCGCGGGTCCTCGTCCGCGAGAAGCGCGGCCGCGCACGGGAGCCAGAATTCGCCCTCGTTCAGGCTCATCGCGGCCGCCAGCCTCACCTCCACGTCGGGATCGCCGACGGCGGCGGGAAACAAGGCGCCGGCCCGGCGCGGGTCGCACGCCCTGAGGGCAGCGGCGCGCGAGGCGCCGTCTGGAGCGCGATCGAAGAGCGCCGCCGCGTCGATCTCATGCTCGCGGATGGCGCGGAGCGCGACGAGAGCGGCCTGCCTCACGTCGGGATAGGTGTCGGACAGAAGGGACTCCAGAGCCACGCCCGCGTCGGCGCAGCGTAGGAGTCCCAGAGCCTCGGCGGCTTGCGCGCGCACATGCCCCACGGGATCGGCGGTGAGGGAGCGCGCCGCCTCCGCGGCCCCCGGGCCGCCGGAGCGCCCCGCCAGCGCGACGGAGCGCTCGCGCACCAGCGCAACCTCGAGCGTGGTCAACTAGAGGCACGCGGCGAGCGAAGATTCCTCCCGCACGGCCGCCACCCGGTCGAGCGCGGCCGCGGTCGTGGCGGGGACGTGGGTCGCCGCCTCCGCGATGGCCTGGAGTGCCGGGGCCTCGGCGGATGCCGCGACCAGCCCGAAGGCCTCCCGCGCCCGGGAGCGGACCGTGCGGTCCGCAGCGTCGAGCAACGGGAGCAGAAGCGTGGGCGCCTCCGCCGGCCTGAGCCAG
Organism: Candidatus Eiseniibacteriota bacterium; assembly: GCA_041486775.1. Classification (GTDB taxonomy): domain Bacteria; phylum Eisenbacteria; class RBG-16-71-46; order SZUA-252; family SZUA-252; genus WS-7. Next base: position 35,404 of record JBGPMB010000002.1, read on the forward strand.
GCGAGGAGCGAGATCAGCGCCAGATTCGCGTTCCGGTCTCGGGATTGGGCCAGGCTTCCGATCTTCCGCGCGGGGAAACCCGGAGGCAGGTCGGAGGCGGCGACCGCGTGCGGGGCGCGCTCGTGGAGGCGCACCACCGCAGCCAGCGCTTCGGCCTCCACGGCCGGGTCGCCGCACTCGAGGAATCTCAGAAGGTCGGACCGGCAGCGCCGGGTGCCGCTCGCTCCCAGGGCGCGGAGCACCGCGATCCGGACGGCGGCGTCCTCTTCACCCAGTCTGTCGATCAGGAGCTCCTCGGCGCCGGGTTCCTCCAGCCTCGCGAGCGCGAGCGCCAGGGGTCCTGCCAGCTCCGGGCGCGAGGCGAGGCATTCGGACAGGGTGTCGCAGGCGTGTGGCGTTCGAAGGGCGGCGAGCGCCTCGGCGGCGGAGACGACGACGTCGGGGCAGGCATCCTCGAGAATGGACGGGAGCAATTCGGGTGGGACCGGGCCCTTGAGCCCGGGGATCACGCTGATCGCCAGCGAGCGGGTCTCGGGGTCCGGATCGAAAAGACGATCCTCGAGGGCACGGCTCAACTCGGCGCCGGAGTCCTCCGTCTGGAGTCCCTGCGCCTCGCGGGCCTTAGCGCTCGAATCCGCTCGCTGAAGCAATTGCGCCGCATTCCAGCCGGCTTCCGGCATCTTGTCCGCGCTCGACTCCGCATCCAGGGGTGGAGGGAACTCAGGGCGCCGGTCATGTTCTTACCAGTGACCCTTCGATGCGGTCAAGCGGATTCAGGGCGCTCAGGCTCCGGGGGGGCACTCGCGCGCGCGAGACGGCGCAAGATGAGGTGGCTCAGGACCCGGCGAACCTCGGGGCGGTCGTAGTAGCGGTCTCGGATGCGGCGCCGGACTTCAGCGATCCGCGAGGACGCGTCGACCTGGGGCTCAATTGAGGTTAGCGGCACGGCTGCGGTCCCTCCGGATCGATGCGATGGCTTCCATCCAGCTATCCTTCAAGTCGGCGAGCATCTCGGCCGCTTCGTCGAAGCGCCCCTCCGCCGACTCCGTGATGCAAAAATCGAGAATCCCGATCACGCGTCCCGCCACATCCTCGCTCGCGAGCTCCAGACACTGCATGGACTCGCGGAGCGCCTCCTCGACCACCGGGCGGCTCCCGCTCCGGCACCCCCGGAGCGCGCAGTCGAGGAGGGCCAAGACCTCGTCGCAGCGGCGCAGCCAGCGGTCCAGCTCAGCGGGGTTCTCCTCGTACGTCTGACTCACTTCGAGCCGCTTCCCTGGCCGTCGGATACCTCCGGCTTGACCGCCTGGGCCCTTCGGTTCTCTTCCTGGATGCGCTCGTAGATCTCTTCGCGGTGAACCTTCACACTCGGCGGCGCGTCGATCCCAAGCTTCACGTGATTACCCTTCACTTCCACGATCGTGATCTTCACGTCGTCTCCGATCCGGATATTTTCGCCAAGCTTTCGGGTCAGGAGGAGCATCGTGCCCTCGACGATCTCCGGCATCCTGCCGGGGGGAGCGTTTTCAACTTGAGCCGGCTCCAGGGCCTCGCCTCGTGCGCGTCCCTTCGCGGCTCGTCCTGATTTTTCTTCGGCAGGAACCCGCTCCTTCTGAACGGGGAATGCCCGTTCCCAAGCGGTGCGGCGCGGCTTCCGCGGCGTGTCGAGGCCGGATCGAGCCAGGGCGCGTTGCCGCGTGCCGCGCGCGCTGTTAGGATCGGCTCTGTGAGGAATCTGGCACGCCACACCGCCGCGCGAGCGGCCCGATCCGCGCTTCTGGCGGGGCTTCTCTCGGGGTGCGGCCACCACGTTCAAGGGCTGGTCTCGGTCTCGGGGGTTCAATGGGACCGGATCACTCCCGCTTCGGTGATCGAGCCGGATCGGCCTGACTGGCGCGGCGATTCGATCACCTTCGAGACGCGTGTCGCGGGATCGGCCCGCGTCGCGGTGGCGCGGGAGGACGGCAGCGGAGCCGCGATCGAGCCCGAGATCGGAAGCGCCAACGCGCGCGCGCCGCGCTGGGTGCGAAGCGGGCTCCTCCTCTATTCCTCGGACCTCCTGGGGTCCGAAGACCTCTGGTACCGCGAGGTCCAATCCGGCGTGACGCGCCGGCTCGAGGGCTTCGCCGGGATGGAGTGGACCCCCGCCCCGCGGCCCGCCGGGCCCGGAATCGCCTACGTGGAGGGAGCGAATCCCGATTCGGGCCGGCTCGTGCTCCTGCCCGATAGCGCTGCGGCGCCGCTCACCCCGACCTACCTCACCCCGGCATCGCTCGGAGCGGGAGAGCCGTCCTTTAGCCCGGCGGGAGACCAGGTTTGCTTCAGCGCCTCGGGTCCGAACGGCACGAGGCAGATCTGGAGGCTCTCCCTCACCGATACGCTTGCGATTCAGCTCACCGTCGCGCCCTCTGTGAGCCCGCCCTCGGGTCCCGTCCTCGATCGGAGCCCCCGGTGGAGCCCGGACGGGACGCGGATCCTGTTCGCGTCGAATCGCGGGGGGATCTGGGGGATCTGGACGGTGAGCCCGCTCGGCGAGGCCCAGGGGCTCGACGTGATCGCGCTGGATGTGAGCGGCGCGGAGGTCCGCCACCCGGTGTGGTCGCCCGACGGGACCCGGGTGTTGCTCTCCTCGAATCGAAGCGGCGACCGGGCGCTCTGGAGGCTCTCGAACGTGCCCTGATTCAGCCCGGGTCGAGTCCGGGCAGCTTCTTCCGGAACTCCCGCGCGAATCTCCGGGCAGCTTCCTCCCGGGTGTTCGCGTCCGGGGCCGCGAGGACGGCGTCGAGAAGGGCGCTCCCCACCACGACGCCTTCGGCCTTCCCGCGATAGCGCTCGAGCGGCGTGTTCAGCCCGATGCCGAAACCGAGGCAGCGCGGCACCGAGGTCAGCTCGCGGCAGCGAACGAGAAGCGATTCCACCGAGGTGTCTTCGACGCCGCGGCCCGTCACCCCCAGCCGCGCCACGACGTAGAGAAATCCCCTCGACCCCTGCACCACGCGCGGGAGCCGCGCCGGATCGGTGGTGGGCGCGACGAGCGCGATCGTATCGATGCCGCTCTCGCGCAAGCTTCCCCAGAGGGCGGGCTCCTCCTCGGGCGGCAGATCCACGAGCACGAGCCCGTCCACGCCGGCCGCCGAGGCGTCCGCCGCGAACCGCGAGGCCCCGTAGCGGAGGACCGGATTCAGATACGTCATGAGCACGAGCGGTGTCTCGTGCCGCGCGCGAAGCCTCATGGCTTGACCCAGGACGTGCGCGAGCGTGGTGCCCGTGCGCAGGGCCGCCTCGGTCGTGCGCTGGATGACGGGTCCGTCGGCGATGGGATCGGAGAAAGGAACTCCCAGCTCGAGGGCGTCGGCCCCTTCCTCGCAGAGGGCCGAGGCGAGGCGGTCCGATTCCACGAGGTCGGGAAAGCCGGAGGTGAGGAACGGCACGAACGCGCCGCGGCACTCCCGGCGGGCGTTCTCGAAGGCGCGGCCGATCCGGCCGGGCCCGGTCACCCGCTCAGGGCCGCGGCCCGCCGATAGGCTTCGCGGGCACGGGCCGGCAGCTCCTTCTTGTCGAAGGCCACGCCCAGCAGACGGTGGATGCGGGGATCGTCCGGGTTCAGGCGGGCGGCCGTCTCGAGGGCCAGGATGGCTTGATCCACCGCCTCCTGGCTGTTGTAGGCAACCCCGAGATAATAGTGGAAGCGCGCCTCGTCGGGCCGCCTCTCGATAGCCTGCTTCAGGTCCTCGACCGCTCGCGCGTAGGCTCCCGTGCGCTGGTGCAGGAGGGCCAGCGCGTAGAGCCCCTCCACGTTCCCCGGATCCAGCCGGACCGACTCGAGCAGCGTGGCCTCGGCCTCCCGCAGCTCGTCCTCGGCGAGCAGCGCCCAGCCCAGGTTGAAGTGCGATTCCGAGGACTCGGGATTGAGCTCGACCGCGCGGCGAAATTCGGCCAACGCCTCCTCACGAAGCCCTTGCTCCGCGTAGAGAGCGCCCAGGTTCGTGTGCGCCTCGGAGCACTTAGGATCGGCCGCGACGGCGCGCTGGAGTGCGCTCAGGCCGCCCTTCCGGTCGCCGCTGTCGGCCCGCGCGAGCCCGAGATTCACCCAGGCCCTCACGTGGTCCGGCTTCAGGCGGATCGCCTCTTCGTAGGCCTCCGCGGCCTTCCCGATCCGTCCCTGGCGCCCGTGGTGGAGCCCTTGCAGGTACCAGGCCTCGACGCTCCGGGGATCCGATTCGAGCGAGGTGGCGAAATAGAGATCCGCCTCCTCGAAGCTGCCGGCGCGAGAGAGAAGATCGGCGAGCGAGGCCAGCAGAGCGGCGTGGCGGGAGTGCGTGAGGATTCCCTGGCGCAGGACGTCGATGGCGCGCTCGCGGTGTCCCTCGAGCGCGAAGATGCGGGCCGCTTCGCGGATCTGCTCGGGATCGGAGGAGCCGCGCGCGAGGCTTTCCGCGAGGGCGAGACTCTCTTCGCTCCCCGCGTGGGACGCTCCGAGCGGAGTGTCCGTCATCACCATCGGCATGGCCCGATCCACGGGGCGGAGCCTAGGGATCGCGCGGAGCGCGTGTCAACGAAAAAGGGCTACGGAATGGGCTCCAGGTCGCGCGTGAACGAATCGTCGAAGCCGTCGGCCTTCTTGCCACCGCCGGATTTCTTCGGCGCGTCGTCCGCATCGACCCGGATCGCGATCTCCACCGTCATGGTGATGCGCCCGGAGCGCGGAAGCACGCCCAGCTCGATGGGAATCGAGACGCGCCGCGTGTCCCCGGAGCCGGAACCGGAGCCCATCTTGGGGCCCGCGGTCATGGAGGGCACGCCCGGCTCGAATTCGAAGTCGCCGATCGATTCCTCGTCGGCCGCGCTCGGCGCCGGTACCGGCGCCCGGGTGGCGCGGGCCGGCTCCGCCGCGCGCGCGGGCGTTGCGACGGGCGGGTGCGGGATCATGTCCTCTTCGTTCAACACCAACTCCTCTTCGGCATTGAGGGGCTGGGGCATCTCGGCGACCGGCGCGTCGTCGATCAGCGCCTCGTCGCCGAGGAGCGGCGTGGCCTCGAAGGCAGCGGCCGCCGGGCTCCCGCTTCCCCGGACCGGCTCTTCGGCCGGGGCCTCGGTCTCCATCGGCTCGGCCTCCATGGGCTCCGGCTGCCCCTTGCCGCGCTTCAGGTATTTCAGGAGCTTTCCGCCCGTCGGCACCTTTTCCTGCTTCTTGGACTCGACGGCCGAGGCTTCGGCTTTCGCGGCGGTCGCCTTCGCCCGGGCGAGGCCCTGCACGGCGCCCTTGTCCTTCTCGAGGACGTCCTTCGTTATCTTCGCGAGGAGGAGCTTGGAAACGCCGCGGAGCGTCTCGAACACGCCCACGCCGTTGGCCGCCTGCGCCTCGAAGAAGGGAACCTTCAGCCGGTTCAGCTCGCGGTTCAGGTCTTCGACCGATACCGCGTTCGGCAGGTCGCGCTTGTTGTATTGGAGAACGAGCGGGATGGTCTTGATGTCGATCCCGTACGCCTTGAGGTTGAGCTCGAGGTTCGCGTAGCTCTCGCGGTTCTCCGCCATCTTGTCCGCCGCGGAGTCCGCGACGAAGACCACGGCATCGACGCCCTTCAGCACCAGCTTCCGCGTGGCGTTGTAGTACACCTGGCCCGGCACCGTATAGAGAAGAAGCCGGGTCTTCATGCCCTGAAGGTCGCCCAGGTCCAGAGGAAGGAGATCGAAGAAGAGCGTCCGGTCGGTCTGCGTCTTCATCGAGACCATGCGGCCCCGATTCGTCTCGGGAACGCTGTCGTAGATCTTCTCGAGGTTGGTCGTCTTGCCGCTGAGACCCGGACCGTAATACACGATCTTCGCGTTGATCTCGCGTCCCGAATAGCTCACCACCACCATGGCGTCGCTCCTCGATCTCTTGGTTTGTACGTGCCGCCGTGTCTCGGGGAAAGGAACGGTGCGTGGGGGGCTAATCTTTAGGAAAAATGCTGCTTCGTCCGGATGGATCTACGCCGGAAAGGGAACGCGTCGCGTGGGATACGGACGGTATGTAATGCAGTTCGCACGACTTCGGGCGCCGGGCGGCCCGCGAGGCCCAAGCCGTCCTCTAGACGCGCGGGTCCCGCCGGATCCAGATTCCCTGACGCTCCTTGATCTGGAGCTGGGGCGCGTTGGGGTCGGACACGCTCTCGTAGTGGCCGAGCAGGAGCCCCTTCAGCGAGGGGTAGTCGGTGGTCGGGAAATAGCGGCTCACGCGGCTGAACATGCCGTCCTGCTCCGAGTAGCGAAGAAGCTCCACCTCCGTGACGCGCTCGTACTGGTTTTCGCCGTACGCCGCCTCGGGGCTTTCGGCCACGTCGATCCAGAGTGAGGCCACGCTTCGGGTGATCTCGAAGCGGTGCTTCGTGCGCATGAGGAACTCCCACAGCCCGTAGATCTCCAGGGGCACGTACCGGACCGTCGCGTCTCCCTGCGAATCCGGCCTTCGAATCTCGCAGCGCACCAGCTTCTGACTCGCCATCGAACCACCTCCGGATGGACCACCTGTCCATGGCATGCGCGTTGCACATCTACGTCGCCGAGAGCCGAACAAAACGCCCACGAGGAAACGCGGGTGCGGAATGGCTCCGGTCCCAAGGTCCCGAGGAGGACACCATGAAACCGAACCCGCACTCCCCCGCCACGAGAACCAACGGCCGCCGAGCGCGCGAAGTCTATTGCCGGCGCGACAATCGCGTGTACGCGGTGTGTCCGCACGTCGCCGCGGGCTCGCATTGCCGCTGTCTCTCCGAAGTCGAGACCGCCGATGCTCTCTTCGAATCGGATGGAGCGGACACCAAGCTCGGCCACTGAGGGGATGGCTGAATTCATCCCCTCCGTGGGTAAAATCCCGCTGTCCTGGGCCGCACTCTAGGCGCCGCGAGGGCGCCAAGTCAAACAAAAGCCCTCCCCGATTCTTGACGCTGTCCTTCGCGCTCGTGTAGCGTCCCTCCGTGCCGTTCTTTCGACAGCCTTCGCGACTGACACGCCCGTGATTCAGGATCTCCTGATCGAGGCGGCCCTGGCACTCGCCCCCACGCTTCCCCGCCGAGCCGCCGATTCCCTCGCCCGCGCGACCGCGAGCGTGGAATTCGCCTTCCGCTCGAAACGCCGGCGGGCCGTGGAATCGAACCTGGACTGGATCGCGGGATCCGGAAAGCTCACACGGGACCGCTCCCGCTCGCTGGGCCGCACCGCCCGCTCCATCTTCGAGAATTACCACCGGTTCGTGCTGGAATACTTAGCGCAGCGCTCGCTCGACGCGCGGGCCCTCGACGACCAATTCCGGTTCCGCGGCATGGAAATCCTCTACGAGGCGCTGGCCCGGGGCCGGGGCGCCATCGTCTCGGCGCCGCACGTGGGGAACTGGGAGCTGGCGGGAATCGCGCTCGCGCGGCTGGGCTTCCGGGTTCACGTCGTGACCGGAGTGCAGTTCCACGCCCGCTTGACCGGAGCGGCCCGGGTCTTGAAGGAGCGCGAGCGGATCCTCGTGAGCACGCCGCGCGAGGGGTTCCGTCCGCTGCTTCGGACACTGAAGCGCTCGGGCATCGTCGTGCTGCTCACGGACGGCGACGTGTTCGTGCGGTCGGTGGAGACCGAGTTCTTCGGCCGCCGCGTGGCCTTTCCGGTGGGGCCGGCGCTCCTGGCGCGGCGCTCCGGCGCGGTCCTGCTGCACGCGCATGCCGAGCGCGGTGCCGCGGGCGGCCATGTGGTGGTGTTCGACGGAACCATGCTGCCCAAGCCCGAGCTTTCCTTGAAGGAGGATCTCCGCCGCATCACGAAGGGAGTGGCCGAAGCCCAGGAGCGGACCATCGCCGCCCATCTGGACCAGTGGTGCATCTTCCGCCCGCTCTTCCCGAGCCGCGATGCCGTTTAAGATCGGGATCCTGAGCCAGGCCTATCACCCGGCGATCGGGGGCGTGACGGAGCACGTGGACCAGAGCGCGCACGCCCTTCGCGCGCGCGGACACGATGTCTCGGTCATCACCGCGCATTTCTCGGAGCGGGCCCACGGCCCCACCCCGGCGAGCGGATACCCGGTGTTCCGCATCGGGCAAAACCTCTCGGTTCCCTACAACGGCGCCGAGAGCAATCTAACCGTGGGCTTCGGACTCCGCGCCAAGCTCGAGTCGCTCCTGGAGCGGGAGCGTTTCGATCTCTTGCACGTGCACTGCCCCGTGTCCCCGGTGCTCCCACTCCTGGCGCTCCGCGTCGCGAAGCAGCCGGTCGTCGGCACCTTTCACTCCACGGTGACCTCCGATCTGGCGTTTCGGCTCTTCCGCAGGGCGCTTCTCCCTTCGTATCGGCGCCTGGACAAGGCGCTCGCCGTGTCGGAAGCGGCCCGCTCCTGCGTGCTCCGGCACTTTCCCGGTCCGGTGGACATCCTTCCGAACGGGGTGAATCGAGACCGGTTCCGCCCGGGCCTCGCGAGGCTCGAGCGGTTCACGGACGGCACGCCCAACATCCTGTTCGTAGGAAGGCACGATCCGCGGAAGGGACTTCCCGAACTCTTGGCCGCGTGCCAGGCGCTCGCCCGGGACGGCGTGCCCTTCCGGCTCGTCATCGTCGGGGACGGTCCGCTCCGCCGGCGCATCGAGGGCATGTCGCACGGCGCCCTCGAGGGAAGGGTCCACTTCGAGGGGAGGGTGAGCAACGAGAACCTCCCGCGGTACTACGCTTCGGCGGATGTCTTCTGCTCGCCGGCGCGCGGCGGGGAGAGCTTCGGGATCGTCCTCCTCGAGGCGATGGCCTCGGGCGTTCCGATCGTGGCGACCGATCTCCCGGGCTATCGCACCGTCTTGACACCCGGCGCGGAGGGCCTCCTCGTGCCGCCGCGCGACCCGGCCTCGCTCCGGGAGGCGCTCGGGAAGGTCCTCGCGCGCCCGAGCCTGCGCGCCGAGCTGGGCGCGCGAGGGATCGAGACCTCGCGGCGCTATGCGTGGCCCTCGATCGCCGAGCGTCTCGAGGAGATCTACGGCTCGTTGATAGGTCCCGGGCGCGTGACGGTGGGCGCCGAGAGCCAAGGCGAAAGCCAAGCACTCCTCCGACCCGCGAAGGCTTGAGCCCGAAGGGCCGGCCCTTCCTCTGGGGCGCGGGCGCGCGCCTCTTCCGGAACGAGAGCTTTCGGGCTCTCTGGCTGGGCCAGTTCGTCTCCATCTTCGGGGACCGGCTCCATTACCTGGCCCTTCTCGCGCTCATCATGGAGCGCGCCCGGGATCCCGGCAACCCGGCGCCCGAGCTGGCGCTCGTGCCGGCGGTGAGCTTCCTCCCCACGATCCTCATCGGGCCCCTCGCGGGGGCGATGGTGGACACCTGGGACACGCGCCGCGTGCTCGTCGTCTCCGATTTCCTGCGCGGGATCATCGTCCTCCTGATGATCCCCGCCGCCCTGCACGGGGGGCTTCCCGCCGTGTTCGGGCTGGTCTTCCTGCTCTATCTCGCGAACTCCTTCTTCCTCCCCGCCCGCTCGGCGATCCTCCCCGACCTGGTCGCCGAGGATGAGCTGGTGGAAGCGAACTCGCTCGCCACGCTCGCCGGTGTCGTCGCGACGATCGCCGGCTCGGCCCTGGGAGGCCTGCTCGTGGAGCGAACAGGATGGCGGTGGGGATTCGGGATCGACGCGGTCACCTACTTCGTCTCGGTGGTATTCCTCGCGATGCTCAAGACCCGTCCGCGCGAGCGGCCCCCGGGCCACAAGAGCTGGAGCGAGGTCTACAGCGCCTTGGGACGTGACGTGAAGGAGGGCGCGCGTCTCACCGTCCACAATCGCTTCGTGCTCGGCCCCATCTTAGCCCTGGTGCTCCTCTGGGTCGCCGGCGGCGCGCTCCACGTGGCCGGAACGGTGCTCCTCCGCCAGCGCATGAGCGGGTTCGTCTCGGGAACCGGCGGCGTTCTCTCGGCGGTGGGGTTCGGCATGGTCGCGGGAACGCTCCTCACCGCGTGGCGCGGGAGCCGCCGGCCGCCCCGCCTGGGGATGGCGCTCGGGTTGGCCGGGACGGGCGTGGCGCTCCTCTTGTTCACGAGGGCCGTCTCGCTGCCGGCGCTCCTCTCGGTGGCCTTCGTCGCGGGCATCTTCGTCGCGATCCTTCTCGTCACGACGGAATCCGCGGTGCAGGCGGCGGTGGGCGTGGAGGCGCGCGGCCGCGTCTTCGCCCTGCGCGATTTCTCCACCCGCGTCGCCGTGCTGGCGGCCGCGGGCCTCCTGGGTTTAGCACTCGGGAGGGGCTGGCTCACGCCGGGCATCGCGGTCGGGGGCGCGGGAGCGATGCTGATCGCGGGGGCCTTGAGCTACGTCGGATGGAGGCGGTGAGAGGATTTCGAAGCGGGAGAACGCTCGCCGAGGGCTAGAAGACCTTCTTCCCCTCCGCGAGCATCTCGTTCAGCGCGTCACGGAAATAGGGAGTGGAGTTCGCCATCTCCGCCGTGACGCGCTCCTTGTAGACCTCCCAGGATTTCTTGATCTCGTATCCCAGGACCGCGACCAGATTCCCGTCCTTCACGCCGCGGTCCCGCTTTTCCTTGTTGTAGATGGCGATGTCCGACGCGAGCACCCGCGCGAGACGCCGCGCCCGCTCGTGCTTCAGACGCTCCGCCTCGGGCAGCCCCGGCGGGATTCCGGCCGAGCGGGAGTACGGGCTCACCGCGGCGGGCTGAGCCGTCCCGGCGTCCGGGGAAGGCGGCATCGGCGAGGAAGCCGCCTGCGGCGGAGGCGGGGGCATGATCGACTGGGGCGAGGGCACCCGCGGCGGCGGCGGCGGAGCGGCTGGAGACGCCGCCGCAGCGGGCGCCGCGGAAGCGAACGCGTTGGCGAATTTCTCGATTTCCGCGGGCGAGCCCTGGACGGCCGGCGGAGGGGGCGGCGCGAAGGGCGACGGCGCTCCCTGCGAAGGCGAAGGCGCGGCCTCGAACGGCGACGTGTCGAACCGTGAGTGCCCCACGGGTGAGGGCATCGCGGGTGAGGGCATCGCTCCGGCGGGCGAGGACTCGAACGGTGACGTATCGAACCGCGAGGGCGGCGGCGGCGCGGCCTCGGGCGGCGGAGGAGGAATAGCCGCTTGAGGCGTCGGCGGGATCAGCGGAAGCTCGGCCGGCGTCGGCGGCGCGGTTGCGGATTTCTCGATGGAAAAAACCGACTGGCACTTGCGGCAACGAACGCGCGCGCCCTGGGCCGGAATCTTCTCATCGGCGATGACGTAGCGAGCGCCGCATGAGCTGCATTCGACGTGCATCCACACCCTCGTTCGATTGATGTAGGAATCAGGTGGTCGCTATCCCTCTATCGGCTTTCGGAGGGCCATCTTTCGAGGAATCGTCTAGCCGCTGCCCAAATATAGATCGGCCCCCGCGAAGTGGGCCTCGATCCAGCTCTTGAGCTCGGTGCCTCCCCGGGACACCTCCCCGGAGAGAAGCTCGAGCGCCAGGGTCCGGGCCCCCTCGATGAGGTCCAGATCGGAGACCGGATTCACCGCCCGGAACTCCGGAAACCCGTGCTGGGACGTGCCCAAGAGCTCCCAGGGACCGCGAATCTTGAGGTCCTCTTCCGCCAGCTCCTGCCCGCTCTCGACCCGCTTGAAGATGGCGAGCCTTCGCCGCGCGGGCTCCGCGGTCTCCTTGCGGACCAGGAGCACGCACCGCCCCGGACGCTCGGCTCGACCGACCCGCCCCCGAAGCTGGTGGAGCTGGGCCAGCCCGAAACGCTCCGGATGCTCGATCACGATGAGCGTCGCGTCCGGGATGTCGAGCCCCACCTCCACGACCGTGGTGGCGACCAGAACGCGCGCCTCCCCGCTACGGAACCGCTCGATGGCGCGGCGGCGCTCCGCGACCTTGAGACGTCCGTGCACCAGCACCACGCCGGCCTTCGCCAGACGTTCGACGCGCCCGAGCTCCTGCGCCATGGCCGTGGCCGACTTCAAATCGGTCGTCTCCGATTCCTCGACGACCGGATACACGACGAAGGCGCTCCCACCGCGGTCCATCTCGGCCCCGAGCACGCGGGCCAGGGCCTCGATGCCCCCCTCTCGGAGCAGCTCGGTCCGGATGGGAGCGCGGCCGGGCGGCCGCTCGGTCAGGAGCGAGAGATCCAGATCGCCGTAGAGGGCCATCGCCAGGGTGCGCGGGATCGGGGTCGCGGTGAGCACGAGGAGATGCGCGTCCTTGAATCCGGTGCTCTTCGACGCGAGCGAGACCCGCTGACGCACGCCGAACCGGTGTTGCTCGTCCACGACCACGAGCCCGAGCGAACGGAAGCGAAGGTCCTTTTCCAAGAGCGCGTGGGTTCCGATCACGAGCGAGATCTCGCCCGAGGCCAGGCCCTCGAGGATGCCGGCCCGCTCCTTCGTGGGCGTGGCCGCGGTGAGGAGCGCGTAGCGGAATCCGCCCGCACCCAGGAGCCGCGCCGCGGTGTCCGCGTGCTGCTCCGCGAGGAGGGCCGTGGGCGCCAAGATCGCGCTCTGTGTCCCGGCCCCCGCCGCGCGCGCCGCCGCGGCCAGCGCCAGGACCGTCTTCCCGGAGCCGACGTCACCCAGGAGAAGCCGCCGCATGGGCACGTCCTGGTCCAGATCGCGATCGATCGCGGCGAGCGCTTCCGCCTGCGAGCGGGTGAGTGTGAACGGAAGCGCGTCCCGGAACCGTGCCGCCTCCGCGGCGCCCCGCCCGAGCGGATGGGCGGCGCGCCGTCCGCGGTGGCGCTCCCGCGCGTAGAGAAGCGAGATCTGGACGCGCAGAAGCTCCTCCAGGGCGAGCCGCCTTCTCGCGGGCTCGGCGTCCTCCGGGCGCTCCGGGAAATGCACGCGCTCCAGCGCGTCGCGAAGCGACGGGAGCCCGTGCGCGAGCCGCCAGGCCTCGGGAACGGGATCGGGGATCTGAGGCAGCGAGCGCACCGCGTCCTCGACCCGCGCGCGGAGCCAGCGCTGGGCCACGCCTTGCGTGAGGCCGTACACGGGAGTGACCCGCGCGAACCGGGACGCTTCGGTGCCCGGGTCCTCCGCCTCGAATTCGGGATTGTGCATCTCGAGCCCGTGGAAGGGCTCCACCGGACCCGCGAAGTAATACCGCTCTCCCGCCGTGAGCGCGCGCTCCACGAACGGCTGATTGAACCACACGGCCCGCAGCGCCCCCGTCTCGTCCTGGATCACGCCCGAGACGTCGCGCCGTCCGCGGAACCGCCGCTCGACGCGCACCGTCCGGAGCGTGCCCAGCACGGAGGCCTCCTGGTTCGGCCTCAGGAAGGCGATCGGCGTGACCAGGCGGCGGTCGCGGTAGGCGCGGGGAACGTGGAAGAGGAGGTCGCGGACCGTGCGGATCTCGAGCTTGGCCAGACGCCGGGCCATCTCGGGGCCGACGCCGCCCATGAAGCGCACCGGATCGTGGAGGGAGGGCATCGGGAGGATGCTAGGGGCCGTTGCCCCCGGCGTCAAACGGCCCTTGCCCCACCGAGCGGCCGAGGGTACACTCGGACGCTCTCTTCAGACTCAGGAGGATTTCATGGCCAGGCTTTGCGACATTTGCGGCAAGGGCGTTCAGCATGGGCAGAACGTGAGCCACGCCCACAACGTCACCAAGCGCCGCTGGGAAGTGAATCTGCAGACCGTGCGCGCCGTCGTTCAGGGAAAGCCGAAGAGGCTTCGGGTCTGCACCCGCTGCATCCGCACCGGCGCCGTCACGAAAAGCATGCGCGCCAAAGAAGCGCAACGCGCCCGGGCCGTCTAGGCCAGGACGCGCGCGCTCGTTCGTGAAGCCCGCCCCCAAGGCGGGCTTCGTTGTTTCTTCCCCTAGTCCATCTGCTTCCGCATGAAGGCCGGCACGTCCATGTTGTCCCGGACGATCGCCCGTCCACCGAACGGACGGCGGGGCGACGGCGACGCGATCCGGTACCCCGGACGGCTGGCCGCCACCACGGATTCCTCCTCCGTCGAAGGCTCCTCGAGGGTGGTCGAAGGCGCGACGGCCGCGGCCGGCCGCGCGATCCGATCCCGCGGCTCGACCATGGGATAGATGCGAGGCTGGGCATGCGCGGCGGCAGGCAGCCCCATCCCACGCTGCTGGACCTGCTGCTGCTTCGGCTCGCCCTTCCCGAACCCGGTCGCGATGACCGTGATCGAGAGCCCGTCTCCCATGTTCTCGTCGATGACCGCGCCGAAGATCACGTTCGCGTCGTGCCCGGCGGCGTCCACCACCACCGTCACCGCCTCGTTGATCTCGTGGAGCGTCATGGATTCTCCGCCCGTCACGTTCACCAGCAAGGCCTCCGCGCCCGAGATCGAGATGTCGTCGAGCAGCGGGCTTGAGACCGCCGATTGCGCCGCCTCGTACGCCCGGTTTGGACCGGTCGCGTGCCCCGCCCCCATGAGCGCGTTCCCCCGCTCCGCCATCACGGTCTTCACGTCGGCGAAGTCCAGGTTCACGAGCCCCGGCACCGTGATCAGGTCCGAGATTCCCTTCGTCGCGTGATGGAGCACCTGATCCGCCACGCGGAAGGCTTCCTTGAGCGGCGTGGTGCGGTCCACGATCGTGAGGAGCCGCTGATTCGGAATGACGATCAGCGTGTCCACCCGTTCCTTCAATTCGCGCAGACCGTCCTCGGCCAGCTGCATCCTCCGGCGGCCTTCGAACTCGAAGGGCCGCGTCACCACGGCGACGGTGAGCGCTCCCTGCGCCCGGGCGATGCGCGCCACGACCGGGGCCGCGCCCGTGCCGGTGCCGCCGCCCATGCCCGCGGTCACGAACACCATGTCCGCGCCTTCGAGCGCCTCGGCGATCATGGCCTCGTCTTCCTCGGCCGCGTCGCGCCCGACGTTCGGATTGGCCCCCGAGCCCAGCCCCTTCGTGACATTCGTGCCGAGCTGGAGCTTCTTCGGGCTCAACGACTGGTCCAGCACCTGCGCGTCGGTGTTGGCGGCGATGAATTCCACCCCCGAGAGACCGGACTGGATCATCCGGTTCACCGCGTTCCCTCCCGCGCCCCCGACACCGATCACCTTGATCGAGGCACCCAACACTGCTTTCCCGTCATCGATCAACTCGAGCATCGCCTGACTCCTCCCCTCGTCCCGCTGGTTAGACCAGCTCCTCGATCCACTTCTTCAACCCGAACGATATACGGCTCAACACCCCCTGCTCGGTCTTGTGCGTCCGAGCACCCAACATGTGGGCGTGGATCGCCAATCCCACGCCCGTCGCAAATCGTGGATCACACACCGCCTCGGTCAGCCCCGAGATTCCCATGGGCACTCCGAGACGGACCGGCAGATCGAATACCTGCTCGGCCAGCTCCGTCATCCCTTCCAGGGACGAAGCGCCGCCGGTCAGCACCACGCCGGCGCCCAGGAGATCGGCGATGTGGTTCTTGCGAATCTCCTTCTTCCCCAGCTCGAAAATCTCTTCGATGCGGGGCTCGATCATCATCGCGAGCATGTGTCGCGAGACCTCGCGGTCCAGCCGCCCGCCCACGCTCGGCACCTGCACGACCTCTTCGGGGCGCACCATGGACGTGAGGGCACAGCCGCTCTGGAGCTTGAGCTGCTCGGCGCGCTCCACCGGCGTCCGCAGCCCGATCGCCAAATCGTTGGTCACGTTGGAGCCCCCGAGGCCGATCACCGCGGTGTGGCGCACGCTCCCCTCGTAGAAGATCGCCACGTCGGTCGTTCCCCCGCCGATGTCGAAGAGCGCCACCCCGAGATCCCGCTCATCCTGGGTCAGCACCGCGTCCGCGGAGGCGAGCGGCTCGAGCACCAGCTCTTCCACCACGAGCCCGGCGCGCTCCGCCGCGCGGATCACGTTGCGGCACGCGGAGGCGGCGCCGGTGATGATGTGCACCTCGGCCTCCAGCCGCACGCCGGACATCCCGACGGGATCGCGGATCCCGTCCTGGTCGTCCACGATGAACTCTTGCGGCAGGACGTGGAGAATTTCCCGATCGGTCGGGATGGCGACCGCCTTGGCCGCCTCGATCACGCGCTCGAGGTCGCCCGCTCGAATCTCCGCGTCCTTGCGCGAGACCGCGATCACACCGCGGCTGTTGATGCCGCGGATGTGGTCCCCCGCAATCCCGGCGTAGACGCCGCGAATCGTCCTGCCCGACATTCGCTCCGCTTCCTGTACCGCGTACTGGATCGACCGGGTCGTT
Source organism: Candidatus Eiseniibacteriota bacterium (assembly GCA_041486775.1). Taxonomy (GTDB): domain Bacteria; phylum Eisenbacteria; class RBG-16-71-46; order SZUA-252; family SZUA-252; genus WS-7. The sequence continues at coordinate 51,533 of JBGPMB010000002.1, forward strand.
CGTTCCAAGTTGACGACCACGCCGCGCTTGAGCCCATCCGAGGGAGCCGTCCCGACGCCCACGATGCGAATCCCTTCGCCATCCTCTTCCGGCTCGGCGACGATGGCCGTGATCTTCGTCGTGCCGATGTCCAGCCCCGCGTAAATGAGCGCCTCCCCCATCACGTTCCTCCGGTCACACCTTGTCCCGCGTCGCGGGTTCTCGGTCCAAACTGTCCGGGGCGCACCGGACGATCACTTGTCCTCGATAGCGCGCATCAACGCCCAGCACACGCCGGCCGCGCTCGCGCAGGTCACGGAGCGTCGCCGCGAGCGCCTTCAGACACCGCGGCGTCGCACGCTCCGGATCGATGAAGATTGGGATCTGATCGCGGGACGTCCGAAGCACGAGCCACCGCGGATCGGTCGCCACGATCTCGGAGATCTCGGGCAAGAGCCCCACGTCCGGGGCCTCGAGCCGCGACACGAGACGGAGGATCTCGGAGAAGCGCGCCGTGAGCACACGCGCGCCAGGAGCGCGATTCGGAACGGCGAGCCCGGTGACCACGGGGCGGTCCGCGATCAGCCCTCGGGCAAGCGGGGGCAGAATCGTGCCCCCGGAATCCACCTCGAGAAGCATCCCCGCGTTCAGGAGCACGTACGGCCGGCGCTCACGCACCGAGACGCGCACGGCCGAGGGCCAGAACTGCACCGAGGCGCTCTCGATCCGTGGGTTGCGCTTCAAGGCTCGTACGATCTCGGCGGGCCTCACATCGAAGAGGCTCTCCCCTTCGCGAACCGCGATCGACGATCGCACCTCGTCGCCGGAGAGATAGAGAAGCCCCCGCACTTCGACGTGCCCGGCCTGGAAGAGCTGCATGGTACCGAGCGCCCGGGAGACGGGGCCCGCGAGCCTCGTGAGCCCCCATGCCGCCAGGAAGAGGAGCAGCGCCAAGGCGAGAATGCGGCGATTTCGGCGGCGCCGCTCGGGAAGCCGCAACCGCGCGGTCGCGCGGCAGCCCGCTCTCATGCGGCGCCTCCCCTCGCAAGAGTTCCCACCCGGTGCACGTCTCCCGCGCCAATCGTCACGAAGAGATCCCCTGCGCGCAGGATTTCGCACGCCGCGCGCGCGGCCTCGGCGAAGTCGGCCGCGATCCGCACGCTCATCGATCCGTGCGCGCGGATCGCCTCGGCGAGCCACTCCGACGTGACCCCCGGGATCGCCCGCTCTCCCGCGGGGTAGATGGGCAGAAGCACGAGCTCGGCCACTCCCTCGAAGCAGACCGCGAAACGGTCGCGAAGCGCCCGGGTCCGGGTGAAGCGGTGGGGCTGGAAGACGGCGACGATGCGTCGCCCGTAGGTTTTCTGGAGGGCCTGGATCGCGGCCTCGATCTCCGTCGGATGGTGCGCGTAGTCGTCGACCCAGAGTGCGCCGCGCACGTCCCCGCGCACCTCGAGCCTCCGGCCCACGCCGGCGAACTCGCCCAACGCGTCCCGGATCGCGGCCATCGGTATGCCGAGCTCCCAACCCGCGACGACCGCGGCGAGCGCGTTCCGCGCGTTGTGCGCGCCGGTGACTTTGAGCTCGATCGCGCCCTCGTCCCGCCCCCGCGCCCTGAGTCGGAAGCGCACCCCACGCGCGTCCACCGTGAGATCCACGCCCTGAAAATCGGCGCCGTCGGAGAATCCGTACGTGAGTAGCCGCCGCTTCACGCGCGATCGGAGCGGCGCCGCGTTCGGATCGTCATGGGGCAACACGACGGTGCCGTAGAACGGGACGCGGTTC
>JBGPMB010000003.1:0-50588 GCA_041486775.1 Candidatus Eiseniibacteriota bacterium
CCTGCTGCTGGATCGCCGCCTCTTTCTCCTTCGCCACCTCTTCGACCTGCTTCTCCAGCTCCCGCACCTCGGTCGGAATCGCGGAGATGCTGAGCCGCGCGCAGGCGCCCGCCTCGTCGATGACGTCGATCGCCTTGTCGGGAAGGAACCGGTCGTTGATGTACCGGTCGGCCAGCTTGACGGCCTGAACGATGGAGTCGTCCGAATACTTGGCCCCGTGGTGCGCCTCGTACTTGTCGCGCAGCCCGCGGATGATCTGGATCGTCTGATCCACCGAGGGCGGATCCACCATGATCGGCTGGAACCGCCGCTCCAGGGCGCCGTCTTTCTCGATGTACTTGCGGAACTCGTCCAGGGTGGTCGCCCCGATGCACTGGAGCTCGCCGCGAGCCAGGGCCGGCTTCAGCATGTTGGAGGCGTCGATCGCGCCCTCCGCCCCGCCCGCCCCGACGATCGTGTGGAGCTCGTCGATGAAGATGATCGTGTCCTTGGACTCGCGGATCTCGTTCATGACCGCCTTGAGGCGTTCCTCGAACTGGCCGCGATACTTGGTCCCGGCCACGACGGCGGCCAGGTCCAGCGTCACGATCCGCTTGTCCTTGAGGGTCTCGGGAACCTTGTTCTCCACGATGCGCTCGGCCAATCCCTCCGCGATGGCGGTCTTGCCGACCCCCGGCTCGCCGATCAGGATCGGGTTGTTCTTCTTGCGCCGGGAGAGGACCTGGATGACCCGGTCGATCTCGAGCTCGCGCCCGATGATGGGGTCCAGCTTCCCTTCGCGCGCCAGCAGCGTGAGATCGCGGCCGAACTGGTTCAGCGCGGGCGTTTCGACCTTCCCCTCGCGCTCCGGCTGCGACACGGACGGTGTCCCCCCGAGGAGCTTCAGCGTCTCCTCACGGACCTTCTTCCGGTCCACGCCCAGCTCGAGCAGGACGCGAGCGGCGACGCCTTCGCCCTCGCGGATGAGCCCCAGCAGGAGGTGCTCGGTCCCGACGTAGTTGTGGCCGAGCTGCCGCGCCTCGTCGACGCTCAGCTCCAGCACGCGCTTCGCGCGGGGCGTGAACGGAATCTCCCCAATCGTGAGCGTGCCGCCCGTCGAGGAGACCATGCTCTCCACCGCCTGGCGGATGGCGTCCAGATCCAAGCCCAGGTTGTTCAGCACGGTGGCCGCGATTCCCTCGCCCTCGCGGATCACGCCGAGGAGCAGGTGCTCGGTGCCGATGTAGTCGTGCTGGAGCCGCGCGGCTTCTTCCCGCGCGAGATACATCACCTTCCGCACGCGTTCCGTGAACTTGTCATGCATGGATCTAGGCCTCCCCCCTAATTGCTCGTCACTGGAACGGAGCCTCCCTCACCGAGAAGCTTCCGAATATATTCCGCTCTCATGATGTTCCGCTCGCGCGCCTCGAGCTCCTTCCCCGCTTGGACTTGCAGATGCGCCGGCTGCGACCGCACGAGGAGCTCGTTCAGCGTCTGCACGCTCGCGAGCCCTTCGATCCGCAGCGCCACCCCGAAGCGCACCGCCGAGGATAGATTGACCACCTCCTGCGAGGAGATCACCCGGCTGTGGCGCAGCGTCCCGTACGCGCGCCAGATCTTGTCCTCGATCTGGACCCGCGCGTCCTTCAAGAGCTCGTCGCGCGCCCGCTGCTCCGAATCGATGATCTGCTTCGTGACGCGCTCGAGACTGTCGATCGTTTCCCGCTCGTTCTGACCCAGAGTGGTTTGGTTCGAGATCTGGAAGAAGTTTCCCATGATCTGGGAGCCTTCTCCGTAGAAACCCCGAACCGCGAGACCGACCTGGGTGATTCCCTGGAGAACGCGCCCGATCTGCTTCGTGAGCACGAGCGACGGCAGGTGGATGAGCACCGAGGCCCTCATGCCCGTGCCTACGTTCGTCGGGCACGCAGTCAGATAGCCCAGCTCGTCGCTGAAAGCATAGTCCAGGTCCTGGGCCAATTCATCATCGATGGCGTTCACCGACTCCCACGCCGACCGGAGCTGGAATCCCGAGGCGAGCGCCTGGAGCCTCAGATGATCCTCTTCGTTCACCATCGCCGAGATGCTCTCGTCCGGAAGCACCAGAAGGCCACGCAGCTTGCCGTTGTCCGCCAGATCGTTGCTGATGAGATGGCGCTCGACGAGAAACTGCCGGTCCAGAGGCGTGAGCTCGCGCATCTCGAGCGCGAGCGATTGCGTCAGGGCCGGGGTCTTCCGCACCGCGGAGAGGATGCTCGAGTACACCATGACGAGCTGCTCTTCGCGTGCGCGATGCGTGAACGGCACGCCCGAGAGATTGCGGGCCAGGCGGACGCGCGTGCTCAGTACGACGTCGGACGCGGGTCCGGAGCCGTCGAGCCAGCGGCCGAGCGAGCTGCTGAGTCCGGATAGCTTCACGCCGCTCCCCCTCCCACCGCTCCCCCTCCCACCGCGCGAACGTCGTTGGCTTCCATCTTCCTGATTCGATCCCTCAGATCCGCCGCCGATTCGAAGTCTTCGCGCTCGACCGCCTTCTGGAGCTCTTCGTGGAGCCGCTGCACTTCCCGCCTCAAGGCCACGCGCGCGGCGTCACGCACGGGGGTCTTGCCCACGTGCTTGGTGCTGCCGTGCACCCGGCGCAGAAGCGGACGGAGCTGGCTGCGGAAGGTCGGGTAGCACTCCGAGCAACCCAGCCGGCCGGTCTCCTTGAAGTTGGAGTAGACGAGGCCGCACTTGGGGCATTGGACCCGGCCGACGCGGGCCTCCTCCGCGGAGCCGGGCTGCTCCACCATGCCGGCGAGAAGGTCTCCGACCGAGAACTTCGTCTTCACGAGCGGCACGTGGTAGCCCTTCTCCTCCGCGCACTTCTCGCAGACGTGGTACTCGGATTTCTTGTTGTTGACGATCTCGGTGAAGTGGACCACCGCCGGTCGCTTGGCGCAAATTTGACACTGCATGGACGTTCCTTCCAAGTTGGCCGAATGCCCCGACGACTCCGAGGCACCTGACAAATCCGACTGCCCCCTGACGAGCCTGACTAATTAGATGCGACCCGACACAATTCTAATCGGCTTGAGATAGCCATCCTCAAGGGTAACCACGCGACCGGCGAATTGCGCGACATCTGGGTTATGTGTCGCGATGACAATAGCTTGCCGCTCACGTGACCGATATCGCTCGAAGATTTCCATGAGAGTCGCCGAGGCCCGCCGGTCCAAATTGCCCGTCGGCTCGTCGGCCAGAAGGACCGCAGGCCTCATATGCAAGGCGCGAGCCACGGCCACCCGCTGCTGTTCCCCGCCCGAAAGCTCCCCCGGCTTGTGCTCGGCGCGCCCCATCAGGCCCAGGTCCTCGAGAAGGCTCTCGGCTCGCGCCCGGGCGGCGGCGCGGGAGCTGCCCGCCACCCAGCCCGGCATCATGACGTTTTCCAGGGCCGTGAATTCGGGCAAGAGCTGGTGGAACTGGAACACGAATCCCACCGAGCGGGCGCGGAGGCGGGAACGCCCCGCCTCGTCCAGCGCCGCGAGATCCTCCCCGCCGACGCACACCGTCCCGGCCGTCGGCCGGTCGAGACCGCCCAGCAGATGAAGAAGGGTGGATTTGCCGGACCCGGAGGCCCCCACGACCGCCACCACCTCCCCGGGGTCCACGGATAGGTTCACGTCTTTCAGCACTTCGATCGGCGCCGCCGCGTCATGATAGGTCTTCACGAGGCCCCGCGCCAGAAGCGCCGGCGGGTGCCGCGCGGCGTCATTCATACCGGATCGATTCCACGGGAGCAAGCCTCGCGGCCCGCCAGGCGGGGTAGAGGCTCGCGAGGAAGCAGAGCGCCGTCGCCGCGACGGCCACGAGCGCGAAATCGGTCCATTCCATTTTCACGGGGAGCGTGTCGATGAAATAGATCTCGCCGGGAAGGTGGAGGAGCTTGTATCGGCCGAGGACGAACGAGACGCCCCATCCCACGAGGATCCCGAGCGAGGTCCCCATGAGCCCGACGAGCGTTCCCTGCAACAGGAAGATACGCATGATCCCTTGGGGCGTGACTCCCATCGTTCGTAGAACCCCGATGTCCCGCCGCTTCTCCAGCACGAGCATCACGAGGCTCGAGACGATGTTCACCGTCGCCACCAGCACGATCAGGATGAGGATCGTGAACATCACCGCCTTCTCGATTTTCATCCATGCGAAGAGATTCCGGTTGAGATCGATCCAGTTGGTCACGCGGTAGGCCGATCCCAGCGCCCGCTCCAGGGCCGCGGACGTCTCGCGCGCGCGAAACATGTCCGGAATCCGAAGCTCGTAGCCCGTGATGCCTCCGCGCATCCCGAAAAATTCGGCCGCGGTCTCCAGGCGCACGATGCCGAACGAGGAGTCGTACTCGTAGAGACCCGACCGGAAGATCGAGCTGACACGAAGCCGCTTCACGCGGGGCGGCGCGCCCAGAAGCCCTCCCGGCTCCTCCGAGGGAAGGCTGATGAGGATGACGTCGCCGACCGAGACCCGGAGCCGCACCGCCAGCTCTTCCCCGAGCCCGATCCCGGGAAGGTCCCCGCCGTCGAGCGGATGCCCGGCGGGCAGGAGATGCGCCATGATGTCGGTGACCCGGGACTCGCCGGCCGGTTCGACTCCCTTGAGCACCATCCCGTCCACGCTGCTCCGCGAGGCCACCATCACCTTCCCGTAGACGAACCCCGCCGCCGCCGCGTCCGGCGCCGCACGACGAACCAGGGCGAGAAGAGAGTCGGACGGGGTGACCGGACGATCGTCGGCGGAGAGCACCGCCACGTGCGCGTTCGTTCCGGCGATCCTCTGCTGCACCTGGTCCTCGAAGCCGTTCATTACCGAGAGGACGATGGTGAGCGCGGCGACCCCGACGAAGACGCCGCCCGAGGCGAGGATGCTGACGAGCGTGATGAAGCTGATCCGGCGCTTGGAGCGCAGGTAGCGCGAGGCGATGATCCAGACGAAGCCCATGGCCGCCTCAGCCGCGCGCGGCCGGGAGGCTAGGCCTCGTCATGAGGCTCCTCGGGTCGCATGTGCGGGAAGAGGACCACGTCCCGGATGGACGGGGCGCCCGTGATCAGCATGACCAGTCGATCGACGCCGACCCCGACACCGCCGGTCGGGGGCATGCCCATCTCGAGCGCTCGCAGGTAATCGGAGTCCAGCACCTGCGCCTCGTCGTCCCCGCGCTCGCGGAGACCCGCCTGCTGCTCGAAGGCGCGCCTCTGCTCGTCTGGATCGTTCTGCTCCGAGAAGGAATTCGCCGTCTCCATCCCCGCGATGATGAGCTCGAAACGCTCCACTACCTCGGGATTCCCGCGTTTCACCTTCGCCAGCGGCGAGCTCTCGCGCGGGTAGTCGACGAGGAAGGTGGGATTCCAGAGCCCGGGCTGCACCTTCACCGAGACGATCTCGTCCAGGATGCGCCCGTACCCGAAGGCGGGGTCCAGGGGAACGCCCGCGCGTCCCGCCGCGTCGCGGAGCCCGCGCTCATCGCGCGGGAGCTCGCGCACCCCCAGCCCCTCCGCCGCCGCCTCCGCGATCGTGAGCCGGCGCCACGGGAGCGTGAAGTCGATGGGCTTCCCCTCCCAGACGATCGGCTCCCCCCGACGCACGGTCGCGACGACGTGAAGGAACAGGGCCTGCGTCGTCCGGAGCGTCTCCTCGTAATCCGCGAACGCCTGGTAGAACTCGAGCATCGTGAACTCGGGACTGTGGGTGCGATCCATCCCCTCGTTCCGGAAATCCTTCGAGATCTCGTAGACCCGCTCGAGGCCGCCCACGATGAGCCGCTTCAAGTAGAGCTCGTCCGCGATCCTGAGATAGAGATTCATGTCCAGGGCGTGATGATGCGTCACGAAGGGGCGGGCCGAGGCGCCGCCGTACACGGGCTGGAGCACCGGGGTCTCCACCTCGAGAAATCCGCGCGCGTCGAGGAAAGCGCGCAGGGCGCGGATGATCGCGGCCCGCTCGCGGAACACCCGGCGCACGTCGTCGTTCACGATGAGGTCCGTGTAACGCTGGCGGTAGCGGATCTCGACGTCGGTCAGGCCGTGCCACTTCTCCGGAAGCGGTCGGAGCGACTTCGCCAGGAGCTCCACGCGTTCGGCGCGGATCGTGATCTCGCCCGTCTTCGTGACGAAGACCAGCCCTTCCACCCCGATCCAGTCTCCCAGGTCCAAATCCATCGCCCGCGCGAAGGCGTCGGGCCCGAGGACGTCCTCCCGGAAGTACACCTGCTGAAGGCCGGCGGCATCCTTCACGTGCGCGAACGCCGCCTTGCCGTGGCCCCGCTTCGTCATGAGGCGTCCGGCGTAGCGGACGCGCTCCCCCGATTGCTCCAGCTCCGTGTGGCGCTCCCGAATCGAGGCGGAGCCGTGGGTGACGTCGAAGCGGTAGGCGTAAGGCTCGATTCCGCGCTGGATCAGCGCGTCCAGCTTTTCGCGGCGCGAATCTTGGACGGACACGAGTCTCCGGCGAATGAGGAGGTTCCCGCCGCGCACGGCGGGGCGTGGACATGGAGCCAGGGCGGACAGCGGGCGATTCTAGAGAAGCGGGGAGAACGAGGTCAAGTGCGGCAGGAACCTAGCGGCGCGTCCGGACCACCGGCCGTGGCGGCTCCGAAGCGGGAATCAGAGGCTCGGGGGGAACCTCCGCGACGACGCTCGGCGTGCGGCGCGTGCCGCATCCGGGGCAGAACGCCCAGGACGCGTCGACGCGACGGTCGCACTTGAGGCACGCGGCGGCGATGGTGTGGCCGCAATGCGGACAGAAATGATACTCCGCGGCCGCGGTCTGGCGGCAGGACGGACAGAGGCGAGCGGCTTCCTCTTCATAGAAGATCACCCGCCGCAGCTCCTCCAGGCTCGTCTCACCGGCCATGACTTTCAAGAGGCCGTCTTCCCCGATCGGGGTCATGCCGTTCTCGACCGCCGCGGCGCGAACCATGGACTCCGCCGCCCCCGCCGCGATGAGCCGGCGGAGCGAATCGTCCAGTTCCAAGATTTCAAAGATCCCGGTCCTGCCGCGATAGCCCGTCTGGGCGCAGTACTCGCACCCGACCGGACGGAAGAGCCCGACCCCCTGCGCCTCGCGCGCCGTTAATCCTAGAATTCGGAGCTCGTCTCCGACCGGCGCGTACTGATCCTTACACTTGGGACACAGGACCCGGACAAGGCGCATCGAGATCACGCTGATCAGGCTCGAGGCCACCATATAGGGCTGCAGCCCCAGGTCCACGAGGCGGGTCACCACCGAGGCCGCGTCGTTGGTGTGCACGGTGGAGAGCACGAGGTGTCCCGTGATGGAGGCTCGGAACGCGATCTGCGCGGTTTCCAGATCGCGGACCTCGCCGATCATCATGATGTCGGGGTCCTGGCGCAGCATGGCGCGCAGGATGGCCGCGAAGGTCTTCTTGCTCTTCTCGTCCACCTGGACCTGGTTGATCCCGGCGATCTGGTATTCGATCGGATCCTCGACCGTGAGGATGTTCTTGGTCACGCTGTGGATGTGCTGCAGGAGCGAATAGAGAAGCGTGCTCTTGCCGCTCCCGGTCGGACCCGTCACGGCCACGATGCCCTGGGGCCGCTGGCCGTAGGAGCGGATCCGGACCAGCGCCGACTCGGAGAGTCCGAGGGAGTCCAGGTGGAGCGCCGAACGCTCCTGGTCCACGATGCGGATCACGATCTTCTCGCCGTGGGCCGTCGGCAGGGTCGAGACCCGGAGGTCGATCCGCCTGCCGTCGATCTCCACGCGGAAGCTTCCGTCCTGGGGCAGCCTCTTCTCGGCGATGTCGAGCGTGGCGAGGATCTTGATCCGGGAGACCAGCGCTCCCTGCGTCCACTTGGGGAGGCGCTCCAGGTCTTGAAGTAGGCCGTCCACGCGGCAGCGCACCCCGACCCACTTTTCCTGGGGCTCGACGTGAATGTCGCTGGCCCGGAGCTCGACGGCGCGCGTGATCACCCAGTTCGCCAGCCGGACGATCGGGGGGCCGGCGCTGATCTTCATCAGCTCGTCTAGGTTCTCCTCCCCATCCGTCGGGACGATCTCGCGGATCTCCTGGACGGGATCGTTCTTGATGATGTTCTCGAGGATTTCCACGACGGAGGCGTCGATGTGGTAGTACTTCGCGATCGCCTCGGAGATCTCGGAGGGCGGTGCCAGAACCGGGCGCACGAAGTAGCCGGACTGGAACTTGATATCCTCGAGCGCCTGGGCGTTCAGGGGATCCGCGAGCGCCACACGGAGCGTGCTCCGGTTCTCCAGATCGATGGGGATCGCGGTGTACTTCTTGGCGAGGTCCTCGCGCACGAGGGCGATGACCTGCTCGTCGATGGCGATGGTCTCCAGCTCGACGATGGGAAGCCCGAGCTGCTGGTGCAGCACCCGGCAGATGTCCCCCTCGCTGACCATGCCCTGCCGGGCGAGGATGTGCCCCAGCGGCTCCTTGGTCTGCCGCTGCCGCCTCAGCGCCTCCTTCAGCTGCTGATCGGTGACGAGCCCGGCATCCAGCAGGTACTCGCCCAGCTTCTTCCGCGAGACGTTTTCGGACACGGTTCGGCTCCCCCGGTGGATGCGCTGCGGCTCGGAGCATGGATCGGCATTCCGGGGGTCGAACTTGAGAGAGGCCGGACGTCCGAAGCGCGCCCGGAACGAGGGGTTAGCGCCTGCCTTCGACGCGGCCCGCGGGGCGCTCCATCGCGAGCTTGTCCAGCGGTTCGCCGTACCACTCGGAGTAGTGCCCGTCGAAGCACGCGTAGCAGTGATCCTCGGGCCGGGAGACGCAGGACTTGAGCCCTTCCATCGAGAGGTAGCCCAGCGAATCCACGTGCAGGTAGCGCCGGATCTCCTCCACGGTGTGGGAGGAGGCGATCAGCTCCTTCCGGTTCGGCGTGTCGATCCCGTAGTAGCAGGACCATCCGATGGGCGGGCTCGAGACGCGGAGATGGATCTCCCGCGCCCCCGCGCCGCGGAGCATGGCGACGAGGCTACGGCTGGTCGTGCCCCGGACGATCGAGTCGTCCACGACCACCACGCTCTTCCCGTCCAGAATGCGCCGGACCGGATTGAATTTCAGATTCACGCCGAAGTCGCGCTTCATCTGCTGCGGCGCGATGAACGTGCGCCCCACGTAGTGGTTCCGGATGAGCCCCAGCTCGAAGGGAATCCCCGAGGCCTCCGAGTAGCCCAGCGCCGCCGAGTTGCTGGAGTCGGGCACCGCGATCACGATATCGGCCTCGGCCGGGTGCTCGGCCGCGAGCTTCCGCCCGAGCCGGCGGCGAACCTGGTCCACGCTCTCCCCGAACACTTCGCTGTCGGGACGGGAGAAATAGATCAGCTCGAAGACGCACGCGCGGCCGGGCTTCGGCGAGAACGGCGTGTAGGACTTCATCCCGGACCCGTCGATCACGACCATCTCGCCCGGTGCGATCTCCCGCACGAATTCGGCGCCGACCATGTCGAGGGCGCACGTCTCGCTCGCCAGCACGTAGGCCTCGCCGCGCCGGCCCAGGCAGAGCGGACGAAATCCCCGGGAATCCCGCAAGCCGATCAGCTTGTCGCCCGCCAGGATCACGAGCGTGTAGGCGCCCTGGCAGCGGGCGAGCGCTTCCGGAATCATCCGCTCGATCTCCGTCGCCTTGGAGCGCGCGATCAGATGCAGGATGACCTCGGTGTCGCTCGTGGTCTGGAAGATGGAGCCCTGCGCCTCGAGCTCGTTCCGGAGCGCGAGCGCGTTCACCAGATTCCCGTTGTGCCCCAGCGCGAGCATCCCCTCCCGGAAATCCACCACCAGCGGCTGGGCGTTCCGGTGGAGGGAGCTGCCCTGGGTGGAGTACCGGTTGTGGCCGATGGCGATCGATCCCGGAAGCGAGTCCAGCACGCCCCCGGCGAAGACGTCGGAGACCAGCCCCACCCCTTTGTGGTGGTGGAATTCCATCCCGTCGGTCGCGACGATCCCGGCGCTCTCCTGTCCGCGGTGCTGCAAGGCGTAGAGCCCGGCGTAGGTGAGGCGGGCCGCGTTCTCCGCGCCCCAGATTCCGAATACGCCGCACTCCTCCCGGAGTCGGTCTTCGCTCCGCGAGGGAGCGGCGTCCGTGGGATTCGTTCGCTCGATCACGAGATGGCTCCGTTCATGCCGCGGCCCGTAGCGCGGGAGGAGGTTCGGTCAGGAATCGCTCCACGCGGCTCCAGGGAACCGCGTCGGTCAAGATCATCGATGCCTCGGCGTGCGGGTTCACCAAGAGGCCATGCCTCTGGTCCCGCAACTCCCCCAGCGCTTCGCTGAAGTACGGAATCGCGGGGCCTCCGTCGGGCCCGCGGGTCCAGAGCCACCACACACGCGCGCGACGAATCGCGCGGAGACCCGGCATGGGGTGCTCGCGCTGGAGACGTTCCCGAAGCCGCTCGTCCCGCGTGTCCTCGCGTGGCCGCGCCAGGATGCCCCACGCGCCTTCCGGAGGAGACCAGGTCTCGCCGCGCTCCGCAACGGTCCAGAAGCGGTAGCTCTCCTTGTTCGGGTTCACGAAGAAATTGGAATGACGCACGGCCTCGCCCAGAGTGCGCTCGAACGAGTCGGCCCGGGATGTGGGCTCCGGCTCGAACATCAAGAGCTGCTCACGCACGAGGCGCGTCAGGGCGTACCCCGGACCGAGAAGGTGCCGTCCGGTCTCGAGCGCGGTCCACGCCGAGAGATCCGTGATCTTGAGCCGCACGAGAAGGATCGCGCTCACGAACGGACCTCGCTCGGCGCCCCGGCGCCGAGCTTGCGCGCCAGGGAATCGAAGAGAAGCCTTCCCGGACCTGGTCCCTCGAGCGCCTTCCAGTGGCCGACCGCGGCGCGGCGCTTCTCGCCCCAAGCGCTCTTCATCTCGAGCGGAACCTGCCTGAGCCAGGACGCCCGCTCGGGATGAGGCATGAACGCCAGGATGTTCCCGGTCCGATTCGTGATCCCCGCAGCCTCCAGCATGGCGCCGTTGGGATCGTCGGGGTAGTGATCCGCGCGTCCGCCGGACGGCGAGACGTAGCGGTACAGCACCAGTCCTTCCCTTTGGATGCGCTCGCGCACGGTGGGGTCCGCGGTCAGAAACCGCCCTTCCCCGTGCGCGATCGGCATCGGAATCACCTCGCCGGGCTTCACCGAGGACGCGTACCACGAGCTTCCCGGCCCGGGCGAAGCCTGGACCCAGATCCAGCGGCAGAGATACCCCGCGCGCCGGGGGGCCGAGTTCGGGGCGAGCGCCATCTCCACGCGGCCGTGCTTGAACCCGGGCACGAGCCCCGCTTCCACCAGGACCTGGGCGCCGTTGCAGATGCCGAGAACGGGCTTTCCCGATTCCGCCTCCGCCGCGATCCGATCCACGGCGGGGAGCTTCGCGGCGATCGCACCCGCGCGGATCCTATCTTGAAACGCGAAGCCGCCGGGAATGACGTACGCGTCGAACTCGCTCCAGACCGAAGCCGGCTCGTTCCAGCGCACGATGCGCGCCGTAAGCCCCACGGCCTCGAGCGCGCGCGTGGTCTCGTACTCGCAATTCACACCGGGAATCTGCACCACCGCCACGCGCGCCATGCTCACTCCACCAGCGACTTGAGCGCGTCGCCGTGGAGGCGCTGCAAGCTCTCCAGGTCCAGGTCCACCAGAGTGTGTCCTCCGTCCAGGATGCGAAACGTAGGCTCGGCCAGGGTGCGTCCGATCATCGTGGCGTCCACGCCCCAGCGCTCGAAGAGGCCCAGGAAATCCGTGAGCCGCTCTTTCGCCACCTCGAAGAGGAATCCGGGCGCCTCCGAGTAGAGTCTGGATTCCGACGGCGTATCCCCGAGACCGGAAATCGGAATCTGAAGGCCCAATCCCTGCGACTCGTATCCCCCGAGCGCCATCTCGAGCGCGGTGATGGCAAGCCCGCCTTCGGCGATATCGTGACACGCGAGGGCAAGCCCGCTCCGGACGGCTTCGAGCGCGGCATAGATGCGCCTGCGCTCCCGCTCGAAATCGAGCTCGGGGAGCGGCCCGTCCGTACGCTTCGCGAGCTGATAGCGCATCTGCGAGGCGCCGAGCCGGTCCTGCCGCGGCCCGCTCAGGACGAGCACGCTGCCGGCGCGCTTGATGGCGCTGGTGGTGGCGAGACTCCAATCGTCGAGAATCCCGAGGCCGGCCACGATGGGCGAAGGCTCGATCGAGCGGCCCGAGGAGCCCTCGTTATAGAAGGAGACGTTGCCCGACACGACGGCGACCGGCGGACCGGCAACGCCCTCGCGCCCGAGCGCCCGCGCGGCGTCGCCGAGCCCGCGCACGCTCCGAACGAAATCCCCGAAGACCTCCGGATCCTCCGGGTTTCCGAAGTTGAGACAGTCCGTCAGCGCTACAGGCTCCGCCCCCACGCAGACCAGATTCCGGAGCACCTCGCAGACCACATGCGCCGTTCCCCAGTAGGGATCGGCGGCGACCCACCAGGGGTTCCCATCCACCGTGATCGCGGCGCCGAGCTTGGCCCCCGGCACAGGGGCCAGGACGGAAGCGTCCGCCTCGCCGGCGCGGATCACCATGCGGCCCTGAACCTCGGTGTCGTAATAGCGGATGATCGGCTCCCGGGAGGCCAGATTCGGGCTCGCCACCATGCGCAGGAAGAACTCCGCGTGGTCCTGGACCGCCGGGAGCGGAGATCCCTCGGCCGCGGCCGGGCGTGGACGCTCGGACCTTTTGTGCTCGATGCCGGCCGTGATCACCTCGACGGGCGAATCGCAGACCGGCTGCCCGGATTTCAAGATTCGATAGCGCTCGTCGGTTCGCACGCGTCCGACGACCGCGGCGCCCGCTCCCTGATAGACCTCGGGAAGCGCGTACGTGGTGTTGTACATCTCGAGCACCCGATCCGCGACGCGCTCGGGCACCACCATCGCGAAACGCTCCTGCGTCTCCGAGCACGCGAGCACCTCCGGAGGGAGGTCCTGGCGCGACGCGGGGACGCGGTCCAGATCGACGTCCATGCCGAAGCCGCCTGCGGCGGCCAGCTCGGAGCTGGCGCACGCGATGCCCCCGGCGCCCAGGTCCTTGAATCCGAACGACACGTTCTGTCCCTGGAGCCAGTCGAGGACCGCCCGGTTCGCCTCGAGGAGCACCCGTTTCAGGAAGGGGTCCGGCACTTGCACGTGTCCCCGCTGCCCCTCGGCGTTCTCCTCCAGCACCGCCGAGGCGAAGGAGGCGCCTCCGAATCCGGTTTCGTCGGTGGGTTTCCCGATCAGGATCAACACGTAGGGCTCGCGGCGCGCCGCCTCCGGCACGCGGCTCCGCACCACGCGGTCCGCGCGAACGAGGCCGAGCGAGACCACGTTCACGAGGCAGTTCTCGTCGTAGCGGGGCGAGAAGAAGACGTCTCCCCCCAGATTGGGAACGCCGAGCGCGTCGCCGTATTGCCAGATGCCGTCGATCACCCCGCGGACGATCTCGCGCACCGAGGCCGCGCGGGGACCGTCGGCATCGCCGAACCGGAGCGCATCCATCACGCCGATCACCTCGGCGCCCATGCAGGCCACGTCGCGCACGATCCCGCCGATCCCGGTCGCGGCCCCTTCGGTGGGCACGACCTGCGAGGGATGATTGTGGCTCTCGTGCGCGATCACGAGCGCGTACTCCACGCCTTCGTGCGTTCCCAGCCGGACCACGCCGGCGTCCTCGCCGGGACCCAGGATGACTCGGGGGCTCTCCACGGGAAGGTGTGCCTTCAGAACCCAACGGCTGCTCTTGTAGGAGCAGTGCTCGCTCCACATCGTGTCGAAGATCGTGGCCTCGACGCGCGTGGGGTCGCGACCCAGGAGCGAGAGCATCCGGCGCGCCTCGTCGGGCGTGAGCCGAAAGCCTTCGCGGGTGAGGATATCCTGTAACTCGCGATCGTCGGCTTCGCCGAGGGTGAGAACGGTGGCGCTATCTGCCTGCTGCAACAGGTTCTCCCAGAACGCGTTCGAAGATACGATTCACGTGGCGAGTGAAGTGCTCGGGATCGAAACAGGCTTGGAGCTTCTCCGGACTCAACAGGCGCGATACGTCGGGGTCCTGACCCAAGCGCGCCTTGAGATCCGGCCCCCCTTTCCAGGCCGCCATCGCGTGGCGCTGCACCACGGCGTAGGCATCCTCGCGCGACATGCCGGCCGAGACGAGCGCCAGGAGGGCGCGCTGGGAGTAGACGAGCCCGCGGGTCAATTCGAGATTCGCCCGCATGCGCTCGGGGTAGACATTCAGCCCTTCCAGCACCTCGCGCATCTGCGTCACCATGAAGTCGCAGGCGAGGAAGGAGTCCGGCAGGATCACCCGCTCCGCGCTCGAATGGCTGATGTCCCGCTCGTGCCACAGCGCCACGTTCTCCAACGCCGCGTGGGCGTTGGCCCGGAGGATCCGCGCGAGACCGCAGATCCGCTCGCAGTTCACGGGATTCCGTTTGTGCGGCATGGCCGAGGAGCCCTTCTGTCCTTCGCGGAACGGCTCTTCGGCCTCGAGCACCTCGGTCTGCTGCAGGAGCCGGATCTGGAGCGCGATCTTTTCGAGCGAGGCGCCCAGGAGCGCGATCGATTGCAAGAGCTCCGCGTGGCGGTCGCGCTGCACGACCTGCGTGGCCGCCGGCTCGGGCGAAAGTCCCAGGGCGCCCAGCACCTCCTCCTCCAGCTCGGGGCTCAAATGCGCGTGGGTCCCGACCGCTCCGGAAAGCTTTCCCACCGCCACCGCCTCGCGGGCCCGACGGAGCCGCTCGAGCGCGCGTCCCAGCTCCTCGTACCAGACCAAAATCTTGAGTCCGAACGTGATCGGCTCGGCGTGCACGCCGTGCGTGCGTCCGGTCACGATGGTCTCCTTGTGGCGGAGCGCCAGGGCGCGGACCACACCGCGCAGGCGCGCGAGCTCGGCGGTGAGGAGGTCCACGGCGCGGGTCAGCGTGAGCGCGAGTGCGGTGTCCACGAGGTCGGAGGAGGTCATCCCCTTGTGCAAGAAACGCGCTTCCTCGCCCGCCGACTCCGTCACGGCGGTCAGGAAAGCGATCACGTCGTGGCGGAGCGTCGCCTCGAGCTCGTCCACGCGGGCCGGATCCACCTTCGCCTTGGAACGAACGCGCGCGGACACGCCCGCGGGCACCTCGCCGCGGCGCTCCATGGCCGCGCAGACGGCCAGCTCCACCGTGAGCCACGTCTCGTACCGGGCGGCGTCGTCGAAGAGCGCCGCCATCTCGGGACGGCTGTAGCGCGGGATCATCGGCTCACTCCTGAAGCTCCTCGAGGGTGAGGCGAAGCGGGACCAGCTTGCTGTCGCGCTCGACCGTCAGCGTGATGGTGTCTCCCACGTTCGCTCCGAAGAGCGCCCGGTAGGCCTCGTTCACGTCGCTGACGGCGGTCCCGTTCACCTTGCGGATGATGTCGCCCACCTTGGCCCCCGCCTTGTCCGCGGGGCTGCCCTTTTCCACCGACGCCACGTAGAGCCCGTTTCGATCCTTGGTGCCCAACCGCTCGGCGAGATACGGGGTGATGTCCCAGGTCCCCACCCCGATCCAGACGTTCCGGACCCGGCCGTAGCGGATGATCTCGTCCACCACGCGCTTCACCGCGTCGATGGGAATGGCGAACCCGATGCCCTCGGAGCCGCCGCTCTTCGTGAAGATGAACGTGTTCACGCCGATCACCTCGCCGCTCACGTTCACGAGCGGCCCGCCCGAGTTCCCCGGGTTGATGGCCGCGTCGGTCTGGATCATGTTCTTGTAGATCCCCTCGCCCGCGGTTCCCGACTTGATGTCGCGCCGCGTCGCGCTCACCACGCCCGCGGTGACGGTGGGCTGGGTGTCGTTGAGCAGGAATCCGAACGGATTCCCGATCGCGATGGCCCACTCGCCGATCATGAGATCGCTCGAGGTCCCGAGCGGCGCGACCGGAAGCTTCTCCCCCTCGATCTTCACGATGGCGACGTCGTACTGGGGATGCGATCCCAGCACCTTCCCGGTGAAGGACCGCCCGTCGGCGAGGATGACCGTGATCTTATCCGCGCCGCGCACCACGTGCTCGTTGGTGAGGACGTAGCCCTTCGAGGAGATGATGAAGCCCGATCCCATGCTCGGGATCTGCTCCCGGTAGCGGTAGGACGGAAGCATGTCGCGGAAGAAGGGCTCGAAGAACTCGCTCGCGAAGGGACTCGACTGGACCATGCGGGTCTGCACCACGCTGATGGTGACCACGGACGGTCCGACGCGCTGCGCGGCCGCCACGATCGCCGTGCGCCGTGAGGCGGTGGGATCGTGACCCAGCTGGGCGTCCTCGGCGGACGCGAGCGAGGACGCGCCCAGGATCAGGGCGCCGAGAAGCAGGAAACCAGAGACGACGCCCCAGAACCACGACGATCGAGACCGGGTGCCGCCCCGGGGCGAACCCGGGACGGGCTCTTCAGCCGACGACATCCAGATGCTCCTTGGGGAGCCATCCCAGCCGGGGATAGCGGACCCGCATGAGGTAGAGACCGTGCGCGGGCGCCGGAGGCGCCACGCTTCGACGATCGCGCGCCGCAAGCGCCGCGCGGATGGCCTTCGCTCCACCGCCATCCTCGGCGGCGCGAATCACGGTCGAAACGATGCGGCGAACCATAGTGTACAGGAAGCGGTCCGCCACGATGTCGAACCGCGTCACGAGCCCTCGCCGCGACCAACGCACCTGCGTCACGGCGCAGCCCGTCTCCTCGTCGTCCCCTCCCTGCTTCGAGAACGAAGTGAAGTCGTGCGCGCCCAGGAGCGGCCGCGAAGCATGGCGCAGGGCGTCCAGCTCGGCGCGGATCGGCCGGGCCCACGCGCGATGGCGAAGGAGCGCCGTGGACCGGGAGACGATCAGGTAACGGTACGCCCGTCGCATGGCCTTGAACCGGGCGTGGAAGTGCTCCTCCGCCTCCGCCGCCTCGACGATCCGAACGTCGCGCGGCAGGTGCGCGTTCAGCGCGGCCCGGAGCCGTTCCGGCGTGAGCCTGGTGTTCAGGGTCGCGCTGGCCACCTGCCCCGCTGCGTGACACCCCGAATCCGTCCTGCCTGCTCCCGCGATCCGCACCCGGACCCCCGTCACCCGCCACAACGCCTCTTCCACCTCGCCCTGCACCGTGCGGTCCCGCGGCTGAACCTGCCAGCCGTGAAACTCGGTCCCGTCGAATTCGATGCCGAGCCGCACCGTCAGGATGCGGGCCTCAGAAACCACGGAGAAACCACGCGCAGGTGCCGGCGCTTCCCGCGATGGCGCCCCACTCCCGCACTCCCCAGGCCAGAACGAGCCCCGTCCGACGCGCCCGGCCGGGAACATAGCCCCGGACCGTCAAGGCGTCAGCGTAGGCATCGCCGATCCGGAGCATCGTTCCCAGAAACGGAAGGAACCAGGCGAGAAGGTACCGCGTGATCCCCGCGAGTCCGCGACCGGGGCGGATACCCCGTCCCCGGAGCGCCACGACGTGCTGTTCCGCCTCGCGCAAGGCGAGCGGCAGGAGCCCGGCCGTGAGCCGGGCGCTCTCGGCCAGGAGAAGGAGCACGCGGGGGCGGGCCGGAGGCTTCTTCCCCATGAGCCAGCGCGCGATGGACCCCAGCGCCGACCGCGCCGCCCACCGCAGGAGGTACAAGAGCGCCAGGAGCCGGCACGCGATGGCCGCGGCCGGAACGATCGCGGCGCGGTAGCCCTTCCCCGCCAATGCCACGTGGGCCAGAAACACGATGGCCGCGAGCGAGAGGATCGGGACCTCGTCCCGGGCGCGCCGTCGCTCCACCCGCAGGGCCGCGAAGGCCAGGAGCACGGCCGCGGCGGCGAGGTCGATCCAGGAATGTGTCATGGCGAGACCGGCGGTCAGGAGCGCGAGCGAAAGAAGCCACGCGAGCGGATGGAGCGCGCGCCGACCCTCTGTTTGGATGTGAACGCCGCCGGGTTTGGGCGAGCCGGGCACTTGGTGCGGTCCCTCCGTGCCTTCGGAGGCGGAACTCGGCCTTCGCCGCTCCGCCTGAGGTCTCACTTTACACGGCGCCGGGACCCACGTCAAATCTCGCGGCGGAGGGGGCGATACCAGCCGAGCAGGAGAAGAACGAGCACGAGCCCGATGCAGAGCGCGGTCAGCCAGTCGCCCCAGACCCGGAAGAGTGTCGGGGCTCCGCCCAGCTCCACGTCTCCCCCGAGGAGTGCCTCGCGAAAAAGCGGGCTGGGCTGGCTCACGCGTCCGAGAGGATCGATGATCATCGAGATTCCGGTGTTCGCGCAGCGCGCCATGCCCAGGTCCTCCTCCACGCATCTCAGGATGGCCATGTCGGCATGCTGGCGGGGCGCCGCGGTGGGCCCGAACCATTCATCGTTCGTGATGTTCACGAGAAAGCGAGCCCCGTCGGTGCCGTAGTCGCGCGCGAGCCCGGGAAAGATCGATTCGAAGCAGATGAGCACTCCGAAGGGCGCCCCCCGGAACGGAAAGATCACCGGCTTCGTGCCCGGCGTCCACTCGGCCTGCCCGAGGTCGATCTTGCCCAGGAACGGCAGGAGCCCCTGGAACGGGATCCGCTCTCCGAAAGGCACGAGATGGATCTTCTCGTATTGCGCCGCGATCGTGCGCGAGGGCAGCACCAGCCCCGCCGCGTTGTGGGTGATCACCCCGCCGCTCAACGTGAAGGTCGCGTCGGGGTATCCCAGGAGGAGCGGAACGTTCAGCTCCTGGATCAGATCGAAGAGCATCTCCAGCTTGGGCGGCTCCAACCGGACGTAGAACGGAAGCGCCGTCTCGGGCCAGATCAGGAGGTCCGGCTTCGGCACCTGCTCGGCGGCCTCACGCGAGAGCCGCGCCAGCGTGCGGATGCTCTTCTCCTGATGCGCCGCGTCCCACTTCTCCTCGCTCGAGATATCGGGCTGCACCAGCGCGACGCGGATGGTCTCTCCCGGACGGTGCGTGCGGACGCGAGCCTGTCCCCAGAGCACCGGCCCCGCCACGAGCGCGATCCCGAGCAGGGCCAGCGCCACGCGCGCGGCCCAGCGCTTCGCGAGGAAGGCTCCGGCGAGAACCGCGTTCACAGTGACGATCCAGATGCTGAGCCCGGGCGCTCCGATGAACTGCGCGCCCTGGATCCACGCGGGGTGCTCAGCCAGGGCGTAGCTCACGTTCCCCCAGGGGCACCCGAGCGGGCCGGAGGATTTGAGCCACTCCGTCACACCCCACACGGCGGGCGCCACCACCAGCGGCGACCATCCGACTCGGCGGCGGATGAAGCGGGTGATCCATCCGAAGAGCGCGACGAAGAACCCGAGGTAGAGCGCCAGAGCCAGGAGCGCGGGAAAGATGATCCAGGGATGGGTCATCGCGGCGGCGGGAAGCCGCACGAGCCACCAGAAGAGGAGCATGTTGAAGACGACTCCCGCGAGCCAGGGGACGAATCCCGACCCGCGCGAAGGGCTCGCGGGCGGCGCCGTGGAGGCGGGACCCGCCGCGTCGCGCGAGAGCCAGATCAGGAGCGGCACGAGGGCGACGAACACGAGGGGCATGAGGCCCGCGTTCGGGAAGGAAAGGCTCAGCAAGATTCCGGACGCGGCCGCCGCCAGCGGCCCCCGAGGACGGCTAATGGAGGCGGACCTCACGGCGCGCGTCTGCGGATTGGTAGATGGCGTCGATGACACGCATCACCTGGTATCCTTCCTCGGGAGACGCCTGGGGACGCTCACCCTGCGTGATGCAGCGGAGGAAATGCTCCAGCTCCAGCTCGTAGGACTGCTTGTAGAGGTTTCGCACCGAATCCAGCGACGGGGTGACGTCCTTGAGGCGCCCTCCCATCTCCTTGTGGACCCGGAACGGGTGCAGGAGCGCCGCCCCCTCCGTGCCGTAGAGGATCAGGTACGAGAAGTTCTTCTCGAGCAGGAGCGCCCAGCTCACCTCGAGCGTCAACGAGGCGCCCGACTCGAGGATCAGCATCGCCGCCACCGTGTCCTCGACGTCCTGTCTCGGGTCGCGGACGTACTTGGTCGCGGTTACGGAGGCCACCTGGGGATTTCCGAGGAGCCACAGGGATAGGTCGAGCATCTGCACGCCCAGATCCATCAGCACGCCGCCCCCGGCGCTCCGCTTGTTGGTGTACCACTCGGGGCCGCCGCGTTCCGTGCGGTAGCGAAGCCATCCGGTCTTCGCGTAGAAGATGTCGCCCAGCTCGCGGCGCTCGATGAGGCGCCGGAGCGCCTGGGCCTCGGCGCGGAACCGGTTGTTCATGGCATACATCAGGGTCTTCCCGGAGCGTTTCGCCGCCTCCATCATCAGCAGCGCCTCGGAGGCGTTCCGGGCCGGAGGTTTCTCGCAGAGCACGTGCTTCCCGTAATCGAGCGCGGCCAGCGTCATGGGCGCGTGGAGGTGGTTGGGTGTGGAGATGATCACCGCGTCCAGCTCCTTGAGCCGGAGCAGCTTCTCGTAATCGGAGAGCGCGTGCGGCACCCGGAACCGCTCCGCGACCACCCGCGATTTCTCGGAATCGTCGTCGCAGACGGCGTAGATCTCGACGTCCTTCATGCGCGCGAGAGCCGGCAGGTGATTGACCTGCGCGATGGCTCCCACCCCGATCAGGCCGAGGCGGGTCAAATCCTGAGACAAGGTGGGCGCTCCCGATCACACGTGAGGGACAAAGCCGCAAGCGTCGCGCGAGTATAGAAATACGGGACGCGAAATCAAGCCGAATCGGGGCCCAGCGCCCTGAGCCGCCGCATCTTCTTCCACAGACCCTGCCGCGTGAGCCCCAGCGATCGCGCGGCGTGCGCCTTGTTCCCGCCGTGCGAGGCCAGCGCGGTCCGGATCAGTTCCGCCTCGTAAGCGAGGGTCCGTCCCTTGAGATCCGAGGCACGGTCGCGCACCAGCGCGGGGCCGCCGCGCGCCAGGCCCTCCCCCAGGGAGTGGCGCGTGATCCAGCCCTCGCGGTCCAGGGAATGGCAGGAGCGCTCGAGCGCGCCCATGAGCTCGCGGATGTTTCCCGGCCAGGAATGGCGGGCCAGCGCCAGCAGCGCGTCCTCGCGGATGCCGCGCACCGGAATGCGGTCCCGGCGCTTCAACCCCGCGAGGAAATACGCCGCGAGGAGCGGAAGATCCTCCAGACGATCTCGGAGCGGAGGCACGAACAAGGCCAGGACATGAAGCCGATAGAAGAGGTCCGCCCGAAAGCGTCCGGCCAGCACCTCGCTCTCGAGATCGCGGTGGGTCGCCGCCACCACGCGCACGTCCACTCGCCTGGAGCGCGAGTCCCCCACGCGGCGCAGTTCTCCTTCCTGGATCACGCGCAGGAGCCGGCTCTGCACCGAGGGGCTCGCGTCGCCGATCTCGTCCAGGAAGAGCGTGCCCTGATGCGCCGCCTCGAAGAGGCCCATCCGGTCCGCGTGCGCGCCGGTGAAGGACCCGCGCGCATGCCCGAAGAGCTCGCTCTCGACGAGGGTATCGGTGATCGCGCCGAAATTGTGCGGAACGAAGGGACCGGCCTCGCGAGGGGACAAGGCGTGGACCGCGCGCGCGACCAGCTCCTTGCCGGTGCCGGTCTCGCCGAGGATCAGGACGGTCGCGTGGCTCCGCGCGAGAGCGCGAATCCGCTCGCCGAGCGCGAGAAGGCCCGGGCTTCGCCCGACCAGGCCGAGCGATTCAGTGAACGGCCCGTAGCCCTCCCGGGCCAAATGCTCGAGCGTGTGACGCTCGGCAGCCTCGGGAGGGAATGCGGCCTCCCATCCCATGTCCCCGCCCCTCCGCCGCTACGCCGTGAGCCTCACCTCGCGAGTCCCCGGCAGGACCTGTCCCACGCGATGGCAGGCATGGCTCGCCTCGGCGAGCGCCCGCTCGACCGCGGATACGTCCTCGCGCTTCACGACGAGGATCATGCCCAGCCCCATGTTCCAAACTTCATAGGCTTCCGCTTCACGGACCGATCCGCTCTCACGCAGAAAATTGAAGAATTCGGGCACGGGCCAGCTCCCGAGCTTCACCTCCGCCCGCAGCCCCTTCGGGAGCACGCGAACCAGGTTCCCGGGGATGCCTCCCCCGGTGATATGAGCCATGCCGCGCACCGCGCCCGCCGAGCGGGCCGCCGCTACCGGCGCGCCGTAATAGGGGTGGGGCTTCAGAAGCTCCTGCCCCACGGTTCCTCCGAAGGGGAGCCGGTCGTTCACGCCGAGCCTCAGCGTGTCGAAGAGGATCTTGCGCGCCAGGGAGTAGCCGTTCGTGTGGAGTCCCACCGCGGGGAGTCCCAGGAGCTGGTCGCCCGCGGCGATCTCCTTGCCGTCGACCCACTCCGACTCCGAGACGATCCCCACGATCGCGCCGGCGAGATCGTAGTCCTCCGGCGCGTAGAGCCCCGGCATCTCCGCGGTCTCTCCTCCGATCAGGGCGCACCCCACGCGGCGGCATCCGGCCGCGAGGCCCGAGACCACGTCCTCGACGCGCCTGGGGTCGAGCGAGCCCATGGCGATGTAGTCGAGAAAGAAGAGCGGAGTCGCTCCGTGGACCAGGATGTCATTGCCGCAATGGCAGACCAGGTCCTCGCCGATGGTGTCGTGCTTGTTGCAGAGGACCGCGACCTTGAGCTTGGTGCCCACGCCGTCCATGCTCGAAGCGAGCAGCTTCCCCGGTGCGCCCGGGATCCGGTACGCGCCCGCGAATCCACCCAGGTCCGCCGCGACGTTCGCGTTGAACGTGGAGCGGCAAAGCTCGCGGATCCGGTCCACCGCCTCTTCCCCCTTCTTGATGTTCACGCCCGCGTCGCGGTAGCGGCTCATGGCGCGACCTCGACGAAGAGGTCCACGTCCGCCGGGGTGAGCGAAAGCGCCCCCGCGTCGTGGAGCGCCGAGAGCGCGGCCACCGCCCCCGGATCGAACTGGGACCCGGCGTGGCGTTGGAGCTCCGCCAAGGCACGGAGCACCGGAAGGCCCTTCCGGTACGGCCGATCCGACGTCATCGCGTCGAAGGCGTCGCAGACGTGGATGATCCGCGCGCCCAGCGGAACTTCCGAATCCAGGAGCCCGCTCGGGTAGCCTCGCCCATCCGGACGCCAGTGATGGGTGCGCACCATGGCCGCCGCGGTGCGGAGCGCGCGGATCTGGCCCACGATGCGCGCGCCCGCTTCCGGATGGCGCATCATGTGCCTCCGCTCGTCGGGATCGAGGGCATCGGGCTTCCGGATCACCTCGGGCCGTTGCGCGATCTTTCCGATATCGTGGCAGAGCGCCGCGTAGTGGATCGTCTCGACCTCGTCCTCGCGAAGGCCGAGGCGGCGCGCGACGCGCACCGAATACTCGGCGACCCGGACCGAGTGCTCGTGCGTGTAGGGATCCACCGCGTCCAGCACGACGCTGAGCGCGCGCACGAAGCTCACCAGATCCCCTCTCAGATCGGCGTAGAGCTGGAGCGCGTAGCGGGCGAAGAGGAGCGGGAGGACCAGGAGCAGCACGCCCGGTACCCCCGCGGCGACGCGCACCTGCGCGAAGAGGAGTCCGAAGCCGATCGAAAGCGCGTACTGGGGCACGCCGTCCCGGAACTGATCCCGCCAGATCCGGCCGGGGTCCTGCCCGCTGCGCGTGCCGAGGACGAGACTCACCGCGCTGGTGTTGAGCATGAAATAGAGCGAGCTCGCGAGAAGCACCGGAAAGGTGTCGCGCATCAGATGCGGCGCGCCGAGCGATCCGCCTGCGGCGAGGAACGCCGCGCCGGCGAGAATGGTGGTCGAGGCGTAGAGACCCGCGTTCAAGACCGCCTCGCCGGAGGGCCGGCGCAGAACCACCATCTGGGCGATGACGGTGGTGACCAGATCCAGCGTGCCGGCGATCCAGGGACCGAAGAGAAGGATGGCGCCCAGATCCAGAATGGACGCGATCGTCATGGTGCCCCCGCGGACCATCGGCACCGGGAGCGCCTCCGCGACGACCAGAAGCACGAACCAGACGCCGATACCCCACGCGTCCCACCGCGTCTGTTTCACGTCGGGCCCGCCGAAGATCGCGAGCAGCACCGGGAGCGCGGCCAGGAAGGACGGCAGAAGGAGCCACGCGAGCCGAGGCGTCCACGCGGCGCGCGCGGCGCCCGTCTGTGGCTCGAGCGGCATCACGAGCTCGGCTTCCAGTCTCCGACCCAAGGCCCCTCCCCTCGCAATGGGTTTCGCTTCCGCACGGAGTGTGCCAGGGCGCGCCTCCGGGCGCCAGCGGACAACTTCCCATCGAAACGCGGCGCCGGCCCGAGCTCAGGCCTCGGCGCGCCCTAGATGCCGCGTCGGCGCGCCGACAGCGTCAACGAATGAGCCGCCCGGTGTTGTCCAGGCTGAAGCGGGTCATCTCCATGACCGCGTCGGCCCGGCGGAGGATCTCGGAGCGCTGGACGCGAAGCAGTCCGTCCACGCCGAAGTCCTCGACGGTGAACGAGGCCATCACGCATCCGTACACGACGGCGGCCCGCAGCGTGCGGTCGGTCACGCGGCCCATGCGCGCCAGCGCGCCGAAGAAGCCGCCGGCGAACGTGTCTCCGGCGCCCGTCGGATCGATCACGCTCTCGATGGGCACGGCCGGGCAGGTGAAGTAGAGGTCGCGCCGTTGTAGGAAAGCGCCGTGCTCGCCCTCCTTGATGACGACGGCCTCCGGGCCCATCTCGAGAATCGCGCGGGCGGCGCGATGGGTGAGCGGCTCCCCCGTCAGCTCGCGCGCTTCCTCCTCGTTGATGAGAAGGACGCGCACCCGCTTCATGATCTTGAGCAGCTCCTCGCGCTTGCCGTGGATCCAGTAGTTCATGGTGTCGCAGAGCACCAGGCGCGGATTCTGCAGCTGATCCAAGACCTCGCTCTGGAGCACCGGATCGATGTTGGCGAGAAAGACGTTGGTGAACGCGCGCAGCCGCTCGGGGAGCTTCGGCCGGAACCGCTCGAACACGTTGAGCTCGGTGCGCCGGGTCTCGCGCGTGTTCATGTCGCGGCTGTAGACCCCCTCCCACCGGAAGGTCTTCCCCTCCTGGACCTCGAGCCCCGAGAGATCCAGGTTCGGATGCTCGAGCTTTCTCCGCGCCGAGGCGGGAAAATCCGTGCCGACCACCGCGACCACGGAAACCGGAAGGAAGTGCCGAGCCGCGAGGGCGAAGTACGCGGCCGATCCGCCGAGCACTTCCTCCGCGCGCCCCGCGGGCGTCTCGATGGTGTCGAGGCCGAGCGAGCCGACGACCGCGATCGCCATGGCTACATCGACTCCGGCGCGCTCACGCCCAGGAGCTCGAGACCGCGCCGAAAGACGACGCCGGTCGCCCGCGTGAGGAGAAGCCGCGCCGCGGTCACGGCGGCATCCGGCCCGACCACGCGATGCTGGTGATAAAATGAGTGAAACTTAGCCGCCAATTCTTTGAGATACATAGGAATACGATGTGGCTCCCGACTCCGCGCCGTGGCCGCCACCAGGGACGGGAACCCCGCGAGTCCCCGGAGCAAGGTCAGCGTCTCGGCCTCCGGGAGGAGGTCCGCGCGCGCCGATTCCAGGCCCGGCTCCGGCACCCCCTGCTGCCGCGCGTAGTCGAGCACGTGGGCGATCCGCGCATGCGCATACTGGACGTAGTACACGGGGTTGTCCTCGCTCCGCTTCACCGCGAGCTCCAGGTCGAAATCCAACGGACTCTCCGCGCGGCGCATCAGGAAGAAGAACCGCGCCGCGTCCACCCCCACTTCCTGCACGAGATCCTCCAGCGTGACGAACTCGCCCGCGCGCTTGGACATCTTCACCGGCTCCCCGCCGCGGAGGAGCCGCACCCATTGGATCAGGATCACCTCGAAGCGGTCCCTCGGCCACCCCAGCGCCTCGATCACCCCCTGCATCCTCTGGACGTGCCCGTGATGGTCCGGTCCCAGGAGATCGATGAGGCGGTCGAAGCCCCGCGAGAACTTGTCGTGGTGGTAGGCCGCGTCGGCGAGAAAGTACGTCGGCTCGCCGTTGGTGCGCACGATCACCCGGTCTTCCTGGTCTCCGAACGCCGTGGAACGAAACCAGAGCGCGCCGTCCCTCGTGTCGGTCAGCCCGCGCTCCACGAGACGCGCCCGGGCCTTCTCCACCGCGCCGCCCTGATGGAGCTCGCTCTCCCGGAACCAACGATCCATCCGGGCGCCGAAGCTTCCCAGGTCCTTCTTCTGACGCTCGAGCATCCGGTCGATGCCCCAGCCCGCGAAGCGGAGCCGCCGGTCACGCTCCGGCAGCTCGAGCCACGAGCGCCCCTCCGCCTCCGGGACGGTCGCCGCCACGTCGGTCACGTAGGAGCCGGCGTAGCCCTCCTCGGGGATCGGCGACGCCGTCACACCCATCCGCTCCGCGAAGCGCGATTCGATCGAAGCGCCGAAGAGCTCGGCCTGCAGGCCCCAGTCGTTCGCATAGAACTCGCCGCGCGCCTCGTAGCCCGCGGCATTCAGGATCCGGATCAGCGCGTCGCCGATGCTGGCCGCCCGCGCGTTCACGACGTTGAGCGGGCCGGTCGGGTTCGCGCTCACGTACTCGATGAGGATCTTCTCCCCGAGCCCCGCGGAGGAACGGCCGTAGGTGTCGGGCGCGCTCAGGATCCGGCTCAGGTTCGAGGCGAGCCACGCGGGCGCGAGACGGAAATTGAGGAAGCCCGCCCCCGCGATCTCGATCCCGCTCACCACGTCGCTCTCGGTCTCGAGCGCGTCACGGAGCGCCTCCGCGATCTGACGGGGCGGTTTGCGCGCGGTCTTCGCGAGCGTCAGCGCGACGGGTGTGGCCCAGTCGCCGTGCTCGGGCTCGCGCGGGACCTCGACATCGATCCGCGCGCCCTCGGGGAGCAGGAGACCTGCCCGGTCGATCGCCTGTGCCAGGCGCTCGGCCAGGTAGGCCTCAATCGGCCACGGTTTCTCGACGGGCATCGCCCCAGAGTTTGTCCAGGAGGTAGTACTCGCGGGCGCGCGTGTGGAAGACGTGCACCACGAAATCGACGTAATCGAGGAGGATCCACCGACGCGCCTCGTAACCCTCGACGTGCCAAGGACGGACACCGCGCGCGCGCATCCCTTCGTCCACCGCGTCGGCGATCGCGCGGGTCTGGACCTCGGACTGCCCCGTCGCGAGCACGAAGTAATCGCACACGCCGGCGAGCTCCCGGAGGTCCAGGATCACCACCTCCTCGGCCCGCTTGGTCAAGGTGAGGCGCGCGGCCTCGCGCGCCAGGTCCTGGGCGGGAAGATTCAGAGCGGGAAGCTGGCTCAACGCTCGCGCGTCACCGCGTAGCGGACGGCATCCTTGAGGGACTCGCGGATCTCGAGATCCGGAACGGCCTCGAGCTCCTCCTCGGCGCGCTCCGCCAGCTTGGCGCTGGTCTTCTGGCTGTAGGCCACGCCGCCGTGCACGGTCACGAACCGGACCACGTCGGACCAGTGTCCGTTCCGGAAGTCGCGCGACCGGATGAGGTCTTCCATTTCACGCCGCTCGCGGTCGGGCGCCTCGCGAAGGGCGTTGATCAGCGGAAGGGTGATCTTCCCGCCGTCGAGATCGTTCCCCATCGCCTTCCCCGTGACCGTTTCGGCCCCCAGGTAGTCGAAGACATCGTCCGTGATCTGGAACGCGAGCCCCAGGGCGCGGCCGAAGCGGTGGAGCGACGCGCGGCATTTCGCGTTCGCGCCCCCCTCGTTCGCTCCCAGCTCGCAGCCCGCGGACATGAGGCAGGCCGTCTTCTCGTCGATCACGCGCATGTATTCCTGCTCGCTCAGGTCGAGGCGGTTCTTCTGCTCGATCTGGCGCAGCTCGCCCTGGCTCATGCGATGCGTCGCCTCGGCCAGAAGATCCATGGCCTCGTACATGCGCTTGGTCACCATGATGGAGAACGCCTTCGAGTAGAGATAATCGCCCATGAGAATTGCGGTGTCGTTGTTGAACGCGCTGTTCACGGTGGGAAGTCCGCGGCGGAGGAGGCTCTTGTCCACGCTGTCGTCGTGGATCAGCGTGGCCGTGTGGATCAACTCGACCACCACCGAGCCGAAGATCGCCTCGTCGGTGACGCGACCGAATCCCTTCGCGGCCAGGAGGACGAGGGTGGGGCGAAAGCGCTTGCCGTACGCGCGATGCAGATGCGCGCCGACGGTGCCGACGAGCCCGACGTCGCAGAGGAACGCCTCATCGAGCTCGGTTTGAAACCGCTCGAACGGCTCCGCGATCGGGCTCCGGATGGCCTCCAGCGTCGGTGCTTCCGCCGGAAGCACTTCTGGCGCTTGTCTGCGAGCGGTCAATGGGCTCCCTAAGGCAAGGTTTCTGTGTGAATCGGCGGTCAGCCTAGGTCCCGGGAGCCCTGGGTGTCAACCGAAAACCCCGTGCGGATACGCTCCAGCAGCGTCTCCCGGCGGTTCAGGGCGGGATCTTCCAGCACCTCCTCGAGGAGATGATCCAGGATTTCGCCGACCCGGGGACCGGGGGGCACGTGGAGGACGCTCATCACGTCCTTCCCGTCCACGGCGAGGTCGCGCACCGAGAGCGCCTCTTCCGCCTCGAGGACCGCCTCGACGCGCTCGCGCAGCTCTTCGAGATAGTGCGGGAACCCGGTCTTCGTTCCGTTCCCGATGTTGTCCGCGATCCTGAGATCGAAGAGGTCCGCGATGTGCTCCACGCCGACGCTCCGGATGAACCGGCGCACGGCGGCGGCGCCCCACTCGGGACGGTAATCGAACATGTGCTCGCGCACGAGGTGGGCGACGCGATCGGTCCAGTCGCGGCTGAACCGCAGGCGCTCCATCGCCTCCCGGGCCATCTTCTCGCCGACGAACTGATGGTTGTAGAACGTGGCCTCCCCGTCCTCCTTCTCCAGTCGGGTCGCAGGCTTCCCGACGTCGTGGAAGAGGGCCGCCAGCCTCACGACGGGCTTGTCGACGGGAGCGGCGTCGCACGTGTAGAGCGTGTGGTAGTAGACGTCGTAGGCGTGGTAGCGGTTCTGCGGCACCGCGACCGTCGCCTGGATCTCCGGGAGCCAGAGGTCCAGGAGTCCCGCCTGGCGCAGCACCTCGAACCCGCGCGAGGGCTCGCGGGCGTGGAGCATCTTCACCAGCTCGTCCTGCACGCGCTCGGCCGCGACACGGCCCACCCCCTCCCGGGCGTCCGGAAGGGCGCGCGCGGTCTCCCCGTCGAGCGTGAACTCCAGGGTCGCCGCGAAACGCGCCGCGCGGATGGGCCTCAACCCGTCCTCGCGGAAACGCTCCCGCGGATCCCCCACAGCCCGGAGAAGGCGGGATTCGAGATCGGGAATGCCGCCGGTGGGATCGACGAGACGATCACTCCGGGGATCCCAGGCGATGGCGTTGACGGTGAAGTCGCGCCGCTTCAGATCCTCCTCCAGCTCGCGCACGAAGGTCACGCGCTCAGGGCGCCGGGCGTCCCGGTACTCCGATTCCACCCGGAAGGTCGTGACTTCGCAGGGGCCCGCCTCGGTCGGAACCGTGATGGTTCCGAAGCGGGCGCCCGTGGCGATCCCCCGGGGGTGGATCCGAAGCACTTCCTCGGGCGTGGCGCTTGTCCCGATGTCCCAATCTTGCGGCGCGGGCTTCTCGCCGAGCAGAAGCTCCCGGACCGCGCCCCCGATCACATACGCGCGATGCCCGGCTTCGTGCAGAGCGCGCAGGACGTCGAGGATCGGCTCCGGCACCTGGGATGAGGACAAGCGGACGAGGGTCATGGGCTCGGATGGTATCAGAGCTTGATCCGCCTCGGCGCGCTCCCTAGCATGCGACCATGCCACGGAATCGCCGGCCCGCGCCCTGGATCGGGCGCGCCCTTCTCCTGCTGCTCGCGGTGGTACCCGGCGCGCTTTCCTGGGACCAGGCCGCCGCGTCGCCGCTCTTCCTCTCCTCCGCCGACCAGGGACCCTGGCTCGCGGCGGACAAGGAGCTTCACTTCGCGGGCTCGCTCGCGATCGCGGCTTCGCTCCGCGTGGAGGGGCAGAGCCGCCGGACTTCGGTGGCCGGGACCTTCAGCGTCGGGATCCTGAAAGAGGCGTACGACGCGGCGATCAAACCGCGCCGCATGGGACGCGGAGCGAGCTGGAAGGACCTCGCGGCGGATCTTGCGGGGGCGCTGGCCGGGGTCCTCGTGGTGAGCGCCCTCGACCGCTAGATCCCGTCCTTGCGCGGCAGGGTGATCGTGAATCGCGCCCCGGAGCCGGAGACGTTCTGCGCCGCGATCTTCCCCCCGTGGTTCTGGACGATGCGGTAGCTGGCCGGGAGGCCGATGCCGTGCCCTTCGGCCTTCGTGGTGAAGGACGGCTCGAAGGGGCGGCGCAGGGCCTGCTCCGGGAGGCCCGGTCCGTTGTCCTCGACCGCGAGCTCGACCTCGCCGGCCGCCTGCTTCAAACGCGTGCGGACGGTGATCCGCGGCATGGGAGACTTCGCGCCCTGGAGCGCGTCGGCCGAGTTGCTGAAGAGATTCATGAGAACCTGCTGCACCTGGGCCGGGTCCAGGTTCATCACCGGCACCTCCTCGGAGAGATCCAGGCTGAACTCCACCCGTTCGTACTTGTTCTGCGGCGTGACAAACTCCACGGTGCGCCGGATCAGATCGTTCAGCTTCGTGGGCTGCTTCCGCACGTCCTTGTGCGAGAAATCCATGAGGCCCTTCGTGAGCACGGTCATGGTGCGGGCCTGCTCGAAGATGACCTGGGCGTTCTCCTGGGCCTTCTCCGGGGTCATCGTGCCCACCCCCATGAGGAAGAACTGCGCCCGGGCCGAGATGGCCGCGAGCGAGTTGTTCAGCTCGTGGCCGATCTCCGCGGCCATTTCCCCTTTCGCCGCGAGCCGCTCCGAGCTGATCAGCTCGTCCTTCGCCCGCTCGAGGGCGATGTACTTCGCGCTGGCCTCCTTGATGAGAAGGAGCGGCACGAAGAAGAAGATGAGCCCGTAGAACCCGATGGCCATGTAGGACACGACGACGAGAGGCGAGAGGAAGAAGAGGGCCGCCGAGGAGATGAGCGAGTTGTAGTAGATGTACTCCTCGCGCCAGGTCTTCAAGAGCCTCCGCCGTGTGCTCAGAGCCACCGCGCCGGCCACGAGCATCGTATTCACCACGAAATAGACGACCGAGGCTGCGACCCAGGGGAGAATGAGGGACAGACCGAAGGTCTCGGAATGCGTTCCTTCCTGGCCCGCGAGCGGCACGCCGCCGAGAAGCGAATAGACGAGGCCCCCCGCCGCGAGCGCCACCGCGTTCTGCCCCGCGTTGAAGAGCGTCTTGAACCAGGGCCGGCGCGAGAAGACCACGTTGGCGATCGCGAACGCGATCGCCACGATCCAGATGGCGGGGCGGTAGCCAAGCAGCACGACGAGGCTCAGGTCCACGGTGGAGGCCATGCTCTCCATGGCCTGACCGGTGATGGTGGAAAGCCAGAGGCTCTCGGCGAGAAGGCTGACGAGGATCCACGCGGCAATGTGGATCGGAGCGACGGTGCGGAACTCGGGAAACGCCGACGCGAGGACCGCCGCGCCGACGGCAACGACCGAAACGATATAGACGACGAGTCCGCGACTCAGGTGCGATCCCTCGGGTTACGAGCCGGCCGTCACCGCGGATTGTGCGCGAGCCCTAAGCGTCTTCAGCCATCCGTGGCACGCTCCCGCACCCTACGCCGCGCTACCGCGAGGGTCAACGGGATTCCCCGCCGGGAAGGAGCTCGCGCGGGTCGAGCGGCTGGGTGCGGACGCCCCGGGGGAGGCTCAGGACGAGATCGTGCGGGTCCGCCTTCGGGAGGATCGTGATCGAGCGGAATTCGACCTCAACCGAGTCCTCGTCTCCTCCGGCGCTCACCCATCGCGGAAGTCCGGTCGTGGGATCCGCCGCGAGCCACACCGACATGTTCGGAAGCGAATCGCCGAGGGAGGCGCGGTGCAGGCGATAACCGTCGCGCCATACGCCCGCCTTACGCCTCCGCTCCCGCACCGCTTGATAGTCCGCGTCGAGCAGCTTCTCGGGTGTGAGGACGAGCTGACGCATCCGGGCGGGCGCGCGCTCCCACTCCGCCCGATAGAGGACGCCCTCCGTGGGACGGTAGACGAGGAAGGCTCCCTTCTCGCGGTCCACGACGATGTCCTCGCCGCCGCTCTCCTCGGAGCGGAACCGAAGCCCGCGCCCGGGCAGAAACCAGATCCGCCCCGCCGTGCGCTCCCCCGGTCCGCCGAAGGGATCGCTCCGCGTGATGAACACGCGCGAGCGGGACTCGGGAGCGCGGAGAAGACGCGCCAGCATGCTCTCGACCTCTTCCCGAGGCGAGGCCTGCTGGGAATGCACCGCCCCGAGTGAGAGCGCCGCCAGGAACGCCGGGACCCACAACCGCGCCACGTTCATGGTTCCGTTCCCCCTTCCGAAAGGCCCAGAAGCCAGCGCACGAAGGACCGGCCGTCCTGCTCGTCGAGCGGGAGGATCGTCCATCCGGGCTCGGTCTTCGTGCCATAGCGGATCTTGGCCGCATCGGCCGGCGCGTGATCCTCGATCTTCAGCCTCACCACGCTGCCAGAGAACGACCACTCGATCCAGCTTGGAATGCGCCCCGCGGCATAGTTTCGCTCGGGACCATAGCGCACCTCGATCAGGTCGCGCGCCTCCCCCTCCCGCCGAAGCGCCAAGGATCGGGGCTCGCCGCGAGGAGAGAGCTCGAACCTGAAGCGATCCGCACCGAGCGATCCTTCGAGCTGCCACCCACCGGCGGATTCCCGCGCGGCCGCGCGCTCGAGCGCGTGGCGCACCCACGCCGCGCTGAAATCCCAGGGCGCGCCGATGAAGCGCAGGAGCCTGCCATCGATCCCCTCTTCCCCCGAGAGGGTGCCCGCGGCCCCGATTTCGGTGCGGCGAAGCACCAGAAAGAGGGAATCTCCCTGGAGGGAGGCGTCGAGGACACGCGCGGGGCCCACGTAGGCAACGAGGGCCATGCTCTCGGCGGCCGCACCCCATCGCACCCGGGCGCTGCCCCGCCCCTCGCTTCCCCTCCGGACCGAGATCGATCCCACCCCGCGCGTCGCCCCGTGCGGCTCGGCGTAGGCGGCGAGAAAGCGGTCGCGGGCCGCCGTCCCCGAGCTCGCCTTGGGGATCCGCGCGCATCCTCCGTGGAGCAGGACGAGGGCGGCCGCGGCCAGGAGCGCTGCCGGGCGCCACGCGGGCGCTTGCGCCGAGCGCCGAAAGCGGGCACGCTCCGGAGCGTGGCCAAGAACGCCGTGCATGAAGAGCTTCGGGTGTGGAGCCCCGCGAAGGGATCCCTGCCCTCCAAGGCATGGTTCGGCGTTCCGACACGCCGGGGAGGCGTGAGCCGCGGGGCGTATGCCTCGCTCAATCTCGGGCTCGGGGTCGGAGACGAGAAGGAAGACGTGCTCCAGAACCAATCCATCCTCTTCCGCGCGCTCGGCATCTCCGAGACGGGACCGCTCCGCGTCCGGCAAGTTCACGGCACCCGCGTCGTGACCCCGAGGGAGGCGTCGTCCGACGCGGACGGCTTTCTCCTCGAGGCCGGCGACCCCTGGACCGCAATCTCCGTCGCCGACTGCGCCCCGGTCTTCCTCGTCGCGAAGGACGGCTCGCGCGCCGCCCTCCTCCACTCGGGCTGGCGGGGCGCCCGCGGCGGGATCGCTCCCCGCGTGGCCCGCCTCCTGGCCGAGCGCGGAGTGCCCGCGTCCGAGATCCTGGTCTCGATCGGTCCCTGCATCCATGCGTGTTGTTACCCCGTCGGTCCGGAAGTGGCTCGCGAGTTTCCGGGGGAAGCGCTGAAGCCCCACCCCGACGGGGTCGCGCTCGATCTGCCGCGCGCGATCACGCTCTCGCTGCTCGAGGCCGGGGTCGGCGAATCCGCCGTGCAGAAAGCGCCGGAGTGTACTTCGTGCCAGGCTGCTTCCTTCTACTCGCACCGCCGCGATCGAGGAGTCACGGGCCGCCATTGGGCGCTCGCCCGCCTCGCACCGTGACCAGGGTACGCAGCAGGCGGCGATAGGCCTTCCTGCCGAGGAAGCCGAGCATCAATCCCAGCACGGTCCCGCCCAGGACGTCGGACGGATAGTGGTCCCCCACGTAGATCCTCGAGAAGCACACCGCCGCCGCGCAGGCATACGCGAAAACCGTGACCTCGGGAAACACAGCCGACACGACAGGGGCCGCGGAGAAGAAGTTGGCCGCGTGCGTCGAGGGGAAGGAATACGAGGTTCGCCTCCCGAAGAGCGGCACGGTGTCGGTGAGCGCTGTCGAGGGCCGGATGCGATGGAAGACCGGCTTCAGAATGTGGCTGCTCAACTGATCCGCGGCCGCGATGGTGAGGCACAGGACCACGAGGCCGATCGCTCCCCGACGCCCGCGCACGAGGAGCAAGAGGGCCACGAGGCCCAGGATGGGGAATTTCCACGGGCCGGGATCGGTGAGCGCCACCATGATGGGATCGAGCCACGGATGATGCATTCCGTGGTGAACCGCCCGGAAGATCGCGACGTCCCAGTCGGCCGGCGTCATGGCCCAGGCGGTCAGAAGTCCGCGCCGAGCGTCACGAAATGGTGCGAGGAGCCCGTGGGGTGCTGGAAGTTGGTGCCGCGTCCGAAATCGTACCGAAGGATGAAATAGCCGAGATTGATGCGCGCCCCCGCGCCGTAGGCGAAGAGCAGATCGTTCGAGTGGAGTCCCCCGACGCTCGAGAAGAAGCGGGGCGTGGTGCCCTTCTGCCATGCGCTCGCCGCGTCCATGAAGAACACGCCGTTGATGCCGCCCAAGGAAATGCGCCCCGGCCACCCGAAGCGAAGCTGCTCGATGAGGGGGAAGCGGAACTCGAGATTGCTCAAGAGCGCGTTCGAGCCGGTGAGGTCGCCGTAGTCCACGCCGCGGAACGTGAACGCGCCGCCGAACCGGAACAGGCGCGGATCCCGCCCGAAGCTGGTGCCGCCGATGACGCGCTGCGCGAAGGCGTAGTTGTGGTGGATGTTGCTGTAGCGCCGCCAGTCCATCAGGAGCGTCGTGTAGGACACGTCCCCGAAGGCGTGCTCCGCGGTGTAGCTCGACCGGCCGCCGTTGACCGGCCCGGTCGACCCATAGAGCGCGTTATCGGCGACCAGCCCGACGTTGGGCGCGGCATAGAGATAGGTCTTGTCGGCGACCTGCCGGGAGATGGTCCCCAGATCGTAATTGTAGAGAAGCACGCCCTTGTCCAGCGCCGCGGCTTCCACCCCGTATTCGATTCGCCGGAAGCGGCTGAAGGGACGGGACATCAGGAATGCCCCGCCGCGATAGATCTGGCTTTCCACCTGATCGGTGCTCGGGGAGCTGAGCAGGAGCAGGTCGGCCCGGTACTGGTACGCGGCCACGGTGTAGTTCGTGCGGTGCGCCAGGTTCGAATAGGCGAGGAAGATGTCCGAGTTCGCGATGTCACCGAAGAGATTGAGGGAGACCAGGATGTTGTGGTTCCCCAGCACGTCGCTGAACGACATCACCGACGACCCGGCGAATCCGATGTTCGAGGCGAAGAACGCTCCGCCCGAGACATAGTCCCGCGAGAATCTCGGCCGGTACGGGGCGTGCCGGAAGGTCGTGCTGTCC
Source organism: Candidatus Eiseniibacteriota bacterium (assembly GCA_041486775.1). Lineage (GTDB taxonomy): Bacteria > Eisenbacteria > RBG-16-71-46 > SZUA-252 > SZUA-252 > WS-7. The sequence goes on from JBGPMB010000003.1 coordinate 35,503, forward strand.
ACCAACGGCTCGCGATACACCTGCCGCACGTAGAGGGCGAGGGTGGTATCCGGGGCGGCCACGCGCGCGCTGTCGGACCAGGCCCGCATGGAGTCGGACGCCAGGCCGCGCGAGCCGATCGTCAGGGCGGATGTCGCTACGGAGTCCCGCGCCGCGTAGCTGGCCGGACTCACCGGGCCCATCGCAGCCGCCGGAGGATCGAGCGGCGCGCGCTCGGCGTCGGAAACCTCCTCCGTGACGCCCGCCTGCGCCAGAAGAGGCGCTTCCGCGGGGATCGAGGGTGAGGCCAGCACCGGAGGCGACGCCAGGAACTTGGGCACGTCGCGGATGGAATAGATGTCCCACCCGCCGCGCGTGAAGGCCGAGAACACCAGCCTCTTTCCGTCGCGCGAGAGCGAGATGCAGGGGCTCTCCGGGGTGATTCCCGAGACGCCGCAGAGGAGGTTCGAGAGCCGGACCGTCTCACCCGTCACGAGATCCTGACGGAAGATGTTCGGAATTCCGAAGCGGTCGGACACGAATACGATCGAGGAGCCCCCGGGTCCCCACTGCGGGGAGATATTCGTCCCGCGCTGATTCGGGAGCACCGTCACGTTTCCGCTCGCGACGTCGAGAATGGAGATGCTCAGCTTGCCGAAGATGAGCCGCTTCAAGTCGGTGTCCGGGCCCTCGTCGGTGGAGAGCACGATGCGGCTGCCGTCCGGGGACCAGGAAGGATCCCGCACCGCGTACTTCCCGCCGAAGATCTCGCGTGAATTCTTACCATCCGAGTCGCAGATGTAGAGCTTGGAGTGCCCTCCCTTGATCCCCACGAAGGCGAGCTCCTTCCCATCGGGCGACCAGGTGGGCGAGTAGATGGCGTCGAGGCCGAACTTGAGCTTCGCCTTCACCTTCCCCGACGGGATCTCGATGACGTAGATCGCGTCCTGGCCGCCGATCTTCGCGGGCAGCGCGATCCGGCTCTCGTCCGCGGTCCAGGCGATCGAGGTATTGAAGAACCGCAGCGTCTCGAAGCTTCCCGTCCGCTCCCCCTCCACGAGCTTCTTGAAGATCTTCCCATCGAGGGCCGAGGCGAGATACACGTCGTTGTACATGCTCCGGTCGGAGATGAAGACCATTTGCGTCCCGCTCGGAGAGACCGACGGCGCCACGTTGAAATTCGACATGTCGCGCTGCGCGTCGGTGATGCGCGAAGCGATCTGGTCCGGCTTGTCGTGCTCGGCGATCTGCGGCAGGTACTCCTTGCGGACGGCCTCCGTCCATTTCTTCGAGAGCACATCGACCGAGAGGCCGGTCGCGGAGGCGAGCGCCCGGTCGACGCTTCCCATCCGCCGCGTCCTTTTCAATATTTCGCCGATCTTCTGAATGCCGTAGGTATCGGCGATGAACTGGAAGATGGACTGACCGAAACGGTAGACACGGATGTCGCCGACATAGTCGAGCACCCGGATCGGAATCAGGTAGCCCTCGAGGGAGGCGTCGCGGAGCCACATCTTGGTGTTGTTGTCGATCTCGGCGATCGAAAGGTACTCGGCCATACCCTCCATGAACCAGCCCGGAGGCGAGGACGAGAAGGGGTTCCCCACCAGGCTCTGGCGTTCGCCGAACAGGATGTCGACCTGGAAGGCGTGTACCAGCTCGTGGGTCAGGACGTGGTCCAGCTCCGCGTAGGAGCCGGTGAACGGAAGGAAGACGCGGCGCTTGAGGAACTCGGTCACGCCCCCGGTGCCCACGCCCAAGAGTTCGGGAGTGATGTTCGTCTGCTCGAAATCCGTGTGCGAGGCGTAGAGGACCAGCGGGACCTTCGCCTTGATCTGGTGGTCCAGCACGCGGCTCAGCCGGCGGTAGGCGCGCTCGGCCATGACCGCCGCGTCCTGAACCGCTTCCTCTTCACCCGTGTAGTAATGGACGTCGAAGTGCTCGGTCTTGAGCACGGACCAGTGAAAGTTCTTGTACTGGACTTTGTTCTGCCCGAAGTACTGGGCGGAGGAAGGCGCGGGCAGGGCGAGCGCGCCCACCGAGAGCGCCGCGAAGAGCGCCACGCCGGCGGAGCGCGCGCCGAGCGAGCGCGTGGAACTGGGTTCCCTGCTCCAGAACGTCATCCGGTCTTCCCTTCCCTAGCTCCGGCGAGCGCGGCCGCTTCCGCGGCCTGGAGCGCGGCCTGGACGGCCTGCGCCGGGATCGCCCCCTGAGCCGATTCGGGCCGGCCGCCCCCTTTGCCGCCGAACTCGCGGCAGAGGCCGCTCAGGAGATCGCCTACCGCTATTGTACCCGCTGGCGCGGAAAAGTGCGCCCTCGGCGTGTCGGTACCCGCGGTGAAGAGGGCGATACCGCCCCGCGCCGCCACGAGTGCCGCCAGTGTTCCGATTTCGGACGGCTCGCGGTCCGGGAAATGGCGCGCCACCACCGGCCCCAGCTCACCCCGGGGCGCCGATTCGACCAGTACCGCGGCCTCGCGCTCCAGCTCCGCCTTGAGGAGGGTCTTCATCCTGCGATCGAGACGGTCGCGCTCCTCCTTGAGACGCGCCACAGCCTTCGGGAGATCCAGCTCTCCTGCCGTAAAAGCGAGCGAGAGGTCGCGAAGGAGGAGCATCCGCTCCCGCTGGCGGCGGAGCGAGCGGCCGCCGCAGACGAACGCGACGCGGGTCCCTCCCTTGTACTTCTCGGTGGAGAGGATGGTGATGATGCCGACCTGGCCGCTCCGGCTCACGTGGGTCCCGCCGCAGGCCGACCAGTCGAACCCGGTTACCTCCACGACCCGCACGATGCCCTCGACCGCGGGAAGCTTGCGGAGCGGAAAGCGCCCGACCTCCTCGCGCGGGACCTGGTGCACCACGATCGCCCGGTCCTCCCACACGACTTCATTCGCGCGCTCCTCCACCCGTCGCAGGAGATCCAGGTCCGGGCCGGGATGAGCCACGTCGATGGAGACTTCCTCCTCGCCGAGGCGGAAGGAGCGAGTCTCCGCCGAGGCGACTTCGAGGAAGGCCTGGGAGAGGATGTGCTGGCCGGTGTGCTGCTGCATGTGGTCGAAGCGGCGGGTCCAATCGAGAGTCCCCTGGACCCGGGTGCCCGGAGCGAGAGGGCCATCGATCCGGTGCCAGACGCGCCCCTCCTCCTCGCGAGTGTCGGTCACGGCCACGGGCCCGAGCCGGCCGCGATCGGGAGGCTGCCCTCCCCCACCGGGGTAGAAGGCGGTCTGGTCGAGCTCGGCCCAGAGCGCGCCGTCCTGCTCGAGGGATTGCAGAACCGTACCGTCGAATTGGCGGATCGAGGAATCTTCGTAGTAGAGAAGCCGGGTCAAAGTGCGGCGCCTCGGGACGATGTCGGCCGGGAGGGATCGAGGGGAATAGTACCGCCGCGGCGCGCGGTTCGCAACGCCGGGGCGGGATGGTGCCGCTGTGCCAGCGTCGCTAGCGACTCAGCGCGACGTTCCGCTGCTCGATCAAGTCGGCGATCGCCTCGGTCAGCTCGCGAAGCTCCGCCAGGTTCATCTCGAATTGCTCGTCGTGCTCGTAGGCCTTCTCCAGCTCGTGCACCAGGCTGTGGAGCCGCTCGATTCGCTCCACGATGTCCCGGTCGAGCCGGCCAACCGAATGCATCACGTCGTCGGCGTAGGCGCGCTGGGCGTGCTCCACCAGCACGATCGACTCCGCGAGAAACTCCAGCTTGCGCGCGTCTCCGTCCAGCTCCTCCAGAAGATCGGAGAAGTCGTCACGGAACTGCTTGCTCTCGATCCTCTCCAGCCGGTGCGCCTCGCCGTTCAGGAGCTCGGCAACGCTCGATCGGAACCGCCGGTCGTCCTCTCGGCGCAGGGAAGGCTCCTGGTAGCCCCGGTAGCCCGGGACGTAACGTGCGATATCGTCGACGACCTCCAGTGTTGCGATCTTTCCCTGACGCGTGCGTGGCATCCGATGGTCCTCCTCGATTGCAGACTGCAATCCCCGCGACCCTAATCTCGATGGCGCAACGTTCCGGCGGCAAGTTCCGCGCCGAGCTCGCCACGAACGTCGGGAGCGGTTCTATCTGCTTCCCACGGTCGCGGATCCCGACTTCCCGCGGCCGCGATTACCGGCCGACCACGTGGGATCCGTAGCGGGGAGTTCGCAACTCCCATGCCACGCGCCTGCCTCAGGGCGTCAGGGAACGGTGACGCGAACGGCGTACGGTGTCTCGAGGAGGGGCGAAGAGCGGAGGGTGGCACCGGTCGGGCTGATCTCGAGAACGCGATGGGCGCGAAGATCGGCGACCCAGCAGGAGCCCGTGACGGGATCGATGTCGATGCCGTAGGGCTCGATGCCGGTGACGGTGGCGAGCGTTACTCCGGCGCGTGTGATGAGGCTGAGGCGTCCGGCCCCGAGATCGGGCACGCCGCGCTCGCTCATCCAGAGATCGCCGCTTGCGGAATCGACCGCGAGGTCCGCGGCGTTCAGAACCGAGGATCGGATCCGGGTCGCAGAGCTGTCGGCGGGATCGAGATAATAGAGGCTCCCGGTCGCGGCGCGGGTGGCGACCCAGGCGCCTCCGGTCGCCTCGTCCAGCGCGATCGCTCGGATAGGGTTTCCGTCCAGGGACCAGGTGTGCGTCAGCACGAGATCCTGCGCGCGATACCGGTACACCTGCCCTTCCTCGTTTCCGATCCACACCGTGGGATCGTTCGTGCCCGCCTCGACGATGCGCGGATCGGGCACGTCGTTGATCGACCGCTGGGGCGCGGGATCGTCCACGTTGGGTCCGTACGAGATCACGCTTCCGGACGTGAGGGAGACCACCCATCCGAGGCCGCGGTTGCTCGACACCGACAGATCTCCCGGCGCGCCGACGTCGATCTCGGCGCCCACGGTCGCCCCGTCCGGGGTTCTCCGGATCACCCTGCCCGCGTCCTCCGCGGCGAGCCAGAGGAGCCCGTCCTTTCGATCCAGCTCCATGTCGACGTAGCTCTCGCTGGCGACCCGTTCGTAGAGAACATCGCGTGCATCCGGGCTCAATCGCAGGAACGAAGGCGTGCCCGCGGCGAGCACGTAGATCTTTCTCCGGCCCGGGGTCGCGCTGTCCGGAGCGCTGACGACGCTGTCCCCGTTTTCCAGATGCGCGATCAGCCGGTAGACGTAGGTCGAATCGTTCGCCACGCTCGAGTCTTCCGCCGCGATCGCGTCCGGATTGTAGTCGGCGGTCCCGAGACCCCGCGGCTGACCTCCCGGGATCCAGCGCTGGACGCGATAGCCCGAGACACCCCGGACCGTGAGCACGGGCCAGCGGAGTTCGACGATATGGTCGGCCGCGATGGCGTTGAAGCCCACGAGCGCCCCCTGAGTCTGCTCGTTGCGAGGATCCAGCGGATTCGAGCGATCCCGGGTGGTGCAGCCTCCGAGGCAGATCGCCGCGAGAATCAGGAGGCGCGCGGCACGGATCACCGGCCGGAGCCGTTCACGAGAAGCACGAGCCCGCCGGTGAAGAACGCCTGCCCCACGCCCAGCGAGGCGAGCGAGAGGTGGTCGTAGCGGACCGCGCGATCGAAGTAGGTGTCGAGCACGCGGCGGTCCGAGGATTCGAGGTAACGGTTGTACCACCGGTCGCCGTCTCGGCGGAAAACCGCCGCGGCTCCGGTGAGCGTGGCCCCGATCCCCACGAGGCTCCACTGGAGCCACCGCTTGCGGAGGAGCGGCGTCTTCCGCGGAGCGGGAGGGAGGGTCTCGGCGATCCGGCGCAAGGAGACCGCGACCCGTCCGCCCGATTCATCCAGCGCGAGCAGCGACTGGCCGGCGAGCACGCTGTCGGCGTGATCCAGCGCCTCGAGCCGGAAGCGATTCCCTTCGAGAAACGCCGAGCGGAGCGAGAGCGGCGTCTCGCCGAGCAACGAGTCCTTCGCCGTACCGGTGACCCGGTAGACGCGGGCGGGCTCGGGAATCGTCCGGAGCATCACGCTGGGTCTCAGATCGAGGAAGACTCGGGTCACGACCCCCGGCTGAAGCAGCGCCGACGCCTCGTCGGAGACCGAATCGAACCGACGCGGATCGTCGCGGAGTGCCCGGACGCGCACCGTCTTCGCGGGAATCCAGATGGGGCCCAGCGGCGAGCGCCCCGCCTCCACCTGGTCGATGAGGATGAGGAGTCCCGGCGGGGAGGTCTCGACGACCAGCCCTCCCGCCAGGGAATCGGGCGGGACGAGATCGCGCTGGAGATAAGAGCCGGCGAGAAGGTGGGACGGGGACGCGAAAAGGGCCGCGGCCGCCAGAGCGACCGCGTAGCAGACCTGGCGTGCCCCGTCTCCGAGACGAGAACTAGTAGTCGAAACCCACGTAGAATTCGCGCTCCCAACCCGGCTTGACTCTCTGGAAATCCGTTTGACGAGCCAGATCGTAGCGCAATACGAAGTATCCGCCCAGGCTCATCCGGAGCCCGAGCCCGAAGCTTCCCAGGGGCCGGGGGAATCTCTCGAACTTCTCCCAGGCGTTCCCCGCGTCCGCGAAGACCGCCCCTTCGATTCCGGGCAGCTCGAGGGTCCCGGGGCCCAGGACCAGCCGGTCGAAGAGCGGGAATCGGTATTCCGCATTCGCGAGGTACATCCGGGTTCCGAAGATGCTGCGCCGGCCGTAGCCGCGCAGCGAGTAGGAGCCGCCCAGCGCGAACCGTTCCGGATCCGCTCCCGAGCTCACGCGCGTCTGGACCCGCAGCGCCACCGTCGTCCACTGGCTCATGCGCAGATAACGCCTCACGTCGGCGCTGGCCATGACGTCCTCGGTGTGCCCGTTGTTCCAGTTGGTCGTGAGCGCGGTGGTCAGATTGTAGCGCCCGCCGTCGCGGGGGCCGGTCGGGAACCAGAGCGTGTTGTCCCGGATGAGCGAGATCGAGTGCGTCGTCAGGAATCCGCGCCGCGAGGTGCCGAAATCGCGGACCTTCTCGTCGTAGTACGCCTGGGCGGTCCCTTCGATGCGGCTGAAGCGCGAGAAGGGATAGCTCGCGAGCAACGAAGCCCCGGCCCGGCGCTCGAAGAATTGATCTCCGATCGCGTCCTGATAATCCGCCGCCGTGTGAAAGGCCCCGACTCCGAAATTCCACCGGTGCTGGAGATTGATGAACCACGCCCCCCCGTTCATCCGCGAGAGGATCTCGTTCGTCGACTGGGCCGTGTTGCCGAGCTGGAAGTAGAAGAGCCTGTTTCCGAGCAGATCGCTGACGGCGCCCTGGAGACCCTCGCCCACGTTCTCCGTCGGGTCGACCCCGAGTCCGCCCTGCACCAGATCCAGCCCGTACCGCGGCTCGTAGGGCGCCGGAGTCTGGGTCGAGCGCGCCAGGGTGTCGTCCCAGCGCCACGGCGCGGGCGTGTCGGTCAGCGCGAGCGCGAAGGGATCCACGAGGGTGTCGGGCACGGCCATCTGGTAGATCCCGAACCCTCCGCGGCGGAAGCCCGTGAAGAGGACTCCCTTGCCGTTCGGAAGCCACGAGGGGTCCAGCGCCGAACCCAGGAGCCGTTTGAACCGGCCGCCCTGGCCGTTGACGTCCACCGCGTAGAGGTCGTACGAGCCGTCCCGATCCGAGGCGAACGCGATCCGGCTCCCGTCGGGAGACCAGCTCGGCGTCTGGTCGGTCCAGGCGCCGCAGGTGAGGTAGCGGATGGAGAGCGTCCCGACGTCGATCAGGAAGAGATTCTGGTGTCCTTCCGAGCCGTATCGCGTCCGGTCCGAGGCGAAGGCGATCTGCTTGCCGTCGGGCGACCACGTCGGATCCAGGTCCGTATAGAAATCGTTCGTGAGCCGGGTCAGGCCCTTCGTCTCCCGGTCGAAGACATAGAGATCCATCTGCCCCGACGGCTTGAGACCGGCGATCGCGATCTTCGTCCCCTCGCGATTCCACGCGGGCGAGGAGAGCGCGATCAGATTGTCCAGGTATTCGCGGATCAGAACCTTCTTCGTGGCGACGTCGTAGATGAAGAGCGCGTCCCGCTCGTTCCACTTGGAGACGAACGCCAGCTCTCCCTTCTTGGAAATGTCGATCCGGCTCTGGAACGGATGGAAGGACTCGAACTGCGCCGCGCGCTGTCCGCGCACCACCGAGTGGACGTCCTGCTCGCGCCCGCGCCAGGACGCGCTGTAGATATTGGTGTATCCGCTGCGCGCGGAGATGAAGAAGTAGCGGCAGCCGCCGAGCTGCAGCGTGTCGGGCGCCGCGACGGGCTTCAGATTCACACCCTCCGACGTCGCGCGCTCCTCGCCGGCCAGCCCGAGCGTCATGCGGTCCTTCACCTCGGGGAAGTACTTCCGCTTGAGCCCGTAGATCCAGTCCTCGGAGATGCGGCGGGTCGAAGCGCCCGTCACCCGCTGCATCACCTTCTCGAAGCGGTCGTCCTTGTAGATCTCCGTGTAGAAGCGGCGCAGGGCGTCATCGCCGTACGTCCGGCCGATGTACTCGCAGAGACTCTGCCCCAATTTGTAGACCGTGAACGTGCCGTTGTAGCGCCACAGGTCCGAGATCGCGGGAAGACGATCCTCGAGCACCATGTCGCTCACCACCATCGTCCCCTGAGCGTCCCACTGGGTGGACCAGTACTCCGCGAGTCCCTCCGAGAACCAGAGGGGCGGCACCACGTACTGGGCCTTGCGGTGCTTCTTGTAGACCTCTTCCAGGATGGAGAGCTGGAACACGTGGACCAGCTCGTGGTGGATCACGTGGCGGAATTCGGCGTAGGAGCCCGTGTACGGAAGCACCACGCGCCCCTTCGCGAACTCGGTGAATCCCTGCACGCCCTCGGGCAGGAAATAGGGGCTGACGTTCGTCTGCTCGAAATGCTGGTGCGAGGAATAGACGATGAGGGGGATGGACTTCGTGACCTCGTGCTGGAATTTCCCCTTGAGGTCCTGGTAGCTGTCTTCGGCGAGCGAAAGCGCGAGCCGGGCCAGCGGCTCTTCCTCGGGATAGTAGAAGATCTCGACGTGGTCCCCGCGGAGCGTCTGCCATTGAAACGTGTTGTAGTGCACCTTGTTCTTTCCGAACGCGAAGGATTGGGCGTGGGAAAGGGACGGGGCGCAGACCAACGACGCGACCGCGAACAGACCGACGAGGAGCTTCATCTTCTTCATTCGGCGTGGCCTCTGGACGAGACCCGCTCGGCGAGACGACTCAAGGTGGGAACCATGAAAGAGTATATCAGCATGAGGCGGTCCGAGGAAGGACGAATCGCCTGATTTCAGAGCGACTTGCCGAAAACTCGAGATCCCGCCACCCATACGGCCCCCACCCGGACCCGATGGAGACTTTCGGGAGGAATTCGGAGCAAATCCTGGTCGAATTGGACCAGATCCGCGCCCCATCCGGCCTCGATTCTGCCCAGCGGCGTGCTCCAACCGGCCAGGCGGTTCGGTTCCTCGAGGTGGGCCCGGAGCGAGGTGGCGAGACCGAGCCTTTGCTCGGGGTGAAACGCGCTCTCTTCGGGCTCCTCTCCCCCGCGGCGCAGCAGGGCGGCCTGAAGCGCGAGGAGCGGGCCGGGACGGTCGAAGGGGGCGTCGGACCCGAAGACGAGCCGGGCGCCCGATCGCACAAGAGAGCGGTAGGCGTAGGAGCGCGCGGTGCGCTCGCCCCACTTGCGCTTGGCCACGGCGCGGTCCGTGACTTGGTGGATGGGCTGAACCGATGCGAGAACGCCAAGCGCCTTGAACCGGGGAAGGTCCTCTTCCCGTGCCAGTTGAATGTGTTCGATCCGGGGTGGAGCCGGAAAGGGACCCCCGCGTCGGATGGAGCCCTCGATCGCATCGAGCGCGTTCCTCACGGCTCTGTCGCCGATCGCATGGATCGCGACGGTGAGGCCGGCCTTGCGGGCACGCGCGCATCGATCCTCGAGCTCGGGACGGGAGATGATCTCCATCCCGGTGCTCGCATCATCTTCGTACTCCTCCTCGAGGAGGGCGGTTCCCGATCCCAGCGTGCCGTCCGCGAAAAACTTCACCGCGCCGACACGGAGGCGATCGTTTCCCCATCCCGTGCGCAGCTCGAGCGCCTCCGCGGATTCCAGCTTCGCCGCGGAGACCGAGAGGAGGATGCGAAACGGAAGGCGATTCCGGCCGTGGAGCTCCTGGGCCGCGCTCCAGATGTCGGTCCGGTCGAAATCGTGCGCGCCCGTGATCCCCAGCGAGTGCGCCTTCCGGATCGCGCGGGCCAGATCCTCGGCCGGCTCGAGCCGGTTGGGAACCACGCGGCGGAGCAAGGGGGCCGCCGTTTCCACCAGGACGCCGGTCGGCGCTCCGGAGGCATCGCGCTCCACCGTTCCACCCAGAGGATCGACCGTGCGCGCGTCGATCCCGGCGGCCTGGAGCGCCGCCGTGTTCCCCCACACGGAATGCCCGTCGATGGCGTAGAGGACGAGCGGCCGATCGGAGAGTACCTGGTCGAGGGTCGCGCGGCGCTTGAGCTCGCGCGGCCAGTCGCGCGGGACCCAGCCGCGGAGCGTGATCCAGCCCTCACCCCGCGCGAGGGCGCGCGCGGCCCGCACCGCCTCCTCGAGACCCTCGGGGGTCTGCGCCTTCAGCCAGACGTCGCTCACGGCGCGGATCCAGGTCAGGAGATGGACGTGGGCGTCGATGAACCCCGGCGTGAGCGTGCCGCCCCGGAGGTCGACGCTGCGGACGCCGCGGGGGGCCGCGCGGCGCACGCGCTCCAGCGGCCCCACCGCCTCGATGCGGTCGCCGCGCACGAGGACGGCCTCGGTGTATCGTTCGCGCGCGGCCGTGGCGCGGCGCGCGTCGAGGATGCGCCCGCCATGGAAGAGCCAGGCTGTCTCGGTGGCTCGCTTCGCGGTCATGTCGGACCCACCGCCTCCGCGACCCACGCGAGGTACCCGGGGTGTCCTCCCGCGACGTCGAGGACGAGAATCTCGGGGATCTCGTCGGGATGGGTATCGCGGATCCGCCGCATCGCCTCGCCCGACCGCGCGGCGGTGGTCTTGCCGTAGAGAAGCGTGCTCGCGCCCGCCTCCTCGCGGCCCCGCCAGATGTAGACCGCCCTCGCGCCGGGCACCGTGGTGGCGCAGGCCAGGAGGCGCTCCCGCACGAGGAGCCTCGCGGCGCGCTCGGCCTGGGCGCGCCTCGGATACGCGACGAGAATCAGCACCACTACCGCTCCCTTATCGCGCCGCTTGCGCCGCGTCCCGGCCACCGGCCCGCCCTCCCCGACGTTCTTCGAGCGCCCGGTCGATCCTGTCCGCGGTGCGCTCCCACGAGAATTCCCGAATCTTCGCCAGGCCCTGCGCCGCGAGCGCCCGCCGCAGCTCGGGATCCCGGAGCAAGGGCGTGATCGCCCGCGACAGAGCCCACGACCAGCGCCAGCGAGTCACCGCCGCGGTGACACCGTCGATCGCGAAGTCCTCGGTGCCGCTCCGTGTGCACACCACCGCGGTTCCGCTGGCCATGGCTTCCGCCGCGGTGTTGCACCAGCCCGCTCGCCGCTCCGCGCTCACGAAGAGATCTGACCCGCGGTAGAGCTCCGCCAAGTCCTGTTGCGTCGGGTTCAGGACCCACCGATGCGGGATCGAGAGCGACCGCGGGAGAGCCGGGGCCTCGCCGTCGGGCGGCGCGTCGAAAAGGGTGAGCGAGACCGGAACGCCGGTCGCGACGGCGGCGCGCTCGAGCGCGCGAACGGCGACCCACGTCCCCTTGCGGCGGCGCGAGAGCCGGCCATACACGAGCGCCCGCACCGGGGCGCCCGGCTCGGCACCCGTGGCCCGCGGATCCGGCGCCGGCGGACGAAACCACGCCACGTTCACGCCCCCCGCCGCATCCACCGCCGAGACGCCTTTCCGCGCGAGATACCGGCGCATCCCCGCTGAATTCGCGAGCACGAGGTCCGCCTCGTGGAGCGCCTGCTTCTCCCCGGGGGCCTTTTCCAGGACGGAATAGTAGACGCGCAGGGCGCCGGGCGCGCGGCAGCCCAGAAAGAGATCCGGATCGGGCGAGATCACCACGTCCCACCCTCCGAGCGGCAGCTCCGCCATCGGGAGAATCGCCCCCGAGAAGGCCACCCAGGGTCGCGCGCCGGAGCGATCGGGAACGAAGATCGCCACCTCGTGTCCGCGCCGGGTCCAGACCTCCCCCAGCTCCAGAAAGCGGCGGATTCCCCCGTACACGCCGAGGTGCGGAAGGACGATTGCGACGCGTCGGAGAGCCATCGGATCGCGGAGTTTACATTTGCCCTAAGCGGACCGGGTGCACTAAATTGCGGAGCTATGGCCTCGAACGGCGATCGCACCTGCGCGGACTGGCTCCGGCACATCACCTCCCTGCCGGGCGTCCCCGGACAGGAGGAGGCCACGGCGCGCGAGCTCATGAAGACCTTCCGCACTGTCGCGGATCGGGTGGAGCGCGACCGGATGGGGAGCGTCTACGCCTGGATCGAGGGCACGGCCAAGGAGCCGCGCCCCAGGGCCCTTCTCGCGGCGCACATGGACAAGATCGGATTCCTGGTCCGCGCCGTCGAGCCCGGCGGATACTTGAGGCTGACCGAGGTGGGCGGATTCGACAGCCGCACGCTTCCCGGGAAGGAAGTGACGGTGCACTCCCGTCCTCCCATGACCGCAATCTTCGCCACGCGCCCGCCCCATCTCCAGAAGAAGGGCGAATCCGAGCGGCCCATTCCGCTCGAGGAGCTCTACCTGGATACGGGACGCCCCGAGCGCGAGGTTCTCCGGAAGGTCCCCATCGGAACCATGGTGACGCTCCGCCAGTCACCCGTCGAGCTGATGGGAGACCGCCTCGCGGCGCCGGGCATGGACGACCGGGCCGGCGTCGTGGTGATGCTCCGCACGCTCGAGCTCCTGCGCTCGCGGCGCCCCGCGTGGGACGTGATCGCCGTGGCCACCGTCGAGGAGGAGTTCGGCGTCATCTGCCTCGGGGCCAGGACGGCCGCGGAGAATCTCACCCCGGATCTCGGGATCGCGATCGACGTGAGCCACGGTGATATGCCCGGGGCGCGGGAGGGCGACACCGTCCCGCTGGGAAGCGGGCCCGCGCTCTCCATCGGGGGGAACATCCATCCCATGATCCTCGAGGGCTTGAAGCGCTCCGCGAAAGCGCTCTCGATGCCCTACCGCGTGGAGCCCTGCCCCACCGGATCGGGCACCGACGCGATGGACATCCAGATCGCGAGCTCCGGCGTGCCGACGGCGGTGATCGGCATCCCGTGCCGGTACATGCACACCGGGGTGGAGACCGTGGAGCCGCGCGACGTGGACCGCTGCGCGCATCTCCTGGGGCATTATCTCTCCGAGCTATCCCCCGAGTGGCGGGCCGTCGAGGTGCTCAAGTGAGCCAGAACGGCGCACCCGACTTCCGCGAGGACATTCTCGAGAGCATCTCGAACGCGCCCGGAGTGAGCGGCGGAGAGGAGGCGGTGCGCGCCATCCTCGCCGAATACGCGCGCGACAAGGTGGATTCCCTCGAGGTGGACCCCATGGGGAGCCTGGTCGCGCGGCTTTCGCCCGCGCCGCGCTCTCGGACCGGGCGCGGCGCGAAGGCGAACGGGGGTACCCGCAAGGGCCCGCACGTGATGCTCTGCGCGCACATGGATGAGGTCGGGCTCATGGTGACCGCGATCGAGAAAGAGGGGCGGCTCAGGTTCCGCCGGGTGGGCGGCATCGATCCGCGCATCCTCCCCGGCCAGGTGTTCCGCATCGGCGCCGGAGGGATTCGCGCGGTCGTGGGCGCCCTGCCGCCGCACCTGGTGCCGCGCGCCGAGCGTGACCGCGTGACCGCCGCGGATGATCTCTACCTGGACGTCGGGGCACGCTCGCGCGAGGAAGCCGAGGAGCGCGTGCCGGTCGGATCCTATGCCGTGTTCGACACGACCTACGAGGGCTGGGGCACGACGCGCAAGGGCAAGGCGTTCGACGACCGCGCCGGATGCGCCGTCCTGGCCAGCCTCATCCAGCGCCGTCCCCCGGTGCCCGTCACCGCGGTCTGGAGCGTGCAGGAGGAAGTGGGGCTTCGCGGCGCGGCCGCGGCGGCCCGGCGCGTCCAGCCCGATCTCGCGATCGTTCTCGAGGGCACGGCCTCGGGCGAGGCGCCCGGCGCCCCGCCCGACGAGCAATATCCCTACATGGGCCGCGGGCCGGCCCTCACCGTGCAGGACCGCTCGCTCATGGTGCATGCGCGCCTCCTCGACGTGATCGAGGAGACCGCCCAGCGCCGCCGGGTCCCGACACAGTGGAAGCGCCCCGGCGTGGGAGGCACCGACGCCGGGCGCATCGCGATCTCGGGCTCGGGGGTGCCCTCGGCGGTCGTCTCGGTCGTCTGCCGCTACATCCACGCGCCCGCGGCGTATCTCGACATCCGCGACACGCAGCGCGCGGTCACCCTGATCTGGCACACCCTCGAAACCCTGCGAAAGGAGTGGCCGTGAGCACTCGCACCTCGCACCTCGATTCCCTGCTCCCCGCGCTGAGCGAGGCCTATGGTCCCACGGGCCGCGAAGCGGGAATCCGCTCCGCGCTGAAACGCGCGATCCGGGGCCTTGGATCGGTCCGCGAGGACGCGCTCGGCAACGTGCACCTCCACATGCCCGGCAAGGGCGCCCGGCTCCTCCTCACCGCGCACATGGACGCCCCCGGGGTCATCGTCACCCGGGTGGATTCCTCGGGACTGGCGCGTCTCTCCATCCTGGGACCCATGTCGGCCGCGGATTGGATCGGCGCGGTGGTGAGCCTGAACGGAAGCGGCGGGAGCCCATCGCGCGGCGTCGTGGGGTGGGACCGTCCCAAGGAGTCCAAGGACAGCCGGGAGATCGAGCCCGAATCGCTCTACTTAGAGACCGGCCTCGGCACCAAGCAGGCGTCCAAGAAGATCGCCGTAGGCGCCGTGGGAGCGCTCCTCGACCGGGCGGGGAAGCTGGGCGACCTCTGGTGCGGGGGGAACCTGGACAACCGGGCCGGGTGCGCCGTCCTCGTGGCCGCGCTTCGCGGCGCACGCGGGCGGAAGAGCGATCTCCACGTCGTGTTCAGCGCGCAGTCGGATCTCGGCGCGCGGGGTGCCGCGACCAGCGCCTTCGGCATCGACCCCGACGTCGCCGTGGTCCTGGACGTGGCATTCGTGGGAGAATCAAGGGGC
>JBGPMB010000004.1:0-44690 GCA_041486775.1 Candidatus Eiseniibacteriota bacterium
CTCGACGACTTCTCCGATTTCGGGAACGCGGGGGTCTGGGTGAACCCCAGGAACAGCATGTTCGTTCATATCGCGCCCGAGAATTTCGCCTACGAGACTGGCCCCTCGAACGAGCGGATCAACTTCACCATGAACCACGAGGTGGTCCACGTGGTCGCGCTCGATCAGGCCGCGGGGGTGGACAAGCTCTTTCGAGGTCTCTTCCGGGGCAAGGTCCGGGAGACGAACGAGCACCCCGAGTCGATCGTCTACAGCTTTCTGTGCTTGCCCCGGAGGTCGGCGCCCCGCTGGTATCACGAGGGCATTGCCGTGTTCCTGGAAACATGGATGGCCGGAGGGCTGGGGCGGGCGCAGGGCCCGTACGACGAG
Organism: Candidatus Eiseniibacteriota bacterium; assembly: GCA_041486775.1. Lineage (GTDB taxonomy): Bacteria > Eisenbacteria > RBG-16-71-46 > SZUA-252 > SZUA-252 > WS-7. Next base: position 370 of record JBGPMB010000004.1, read on the forward strand.
ATGGTGTTTCGCTCCATGGTCCGGGACGGGAGCCGCTTCTACGATCCGCTGGGCCTCGAATCGGAAGGAACGCGGGTGGATTTCCAGATCGGAGCGAATTCCTATCTCTACGGAACGCGGTTCATGAGCTACCTCGCGGATCGCTACAGTCCCGAGAGCCTGATCCGGTGGGTATCGCGGCCCCCGGGGAGCAAACGCTACTTCGCCTCACAGTTCCGCAAGGTGTACGGGCTGCCCTTGGGCGAGGCCTGGCAGGACTGGATCCGGTGGGAGCACGGCTTTCAGCAGGCGAACCTGGACTCGATCCGCCTTCACCCGACCACCGAGGGCCACGACCTCTCGGACCGCGCGTTGGGATCGGTGTCGCGGGCCGTCTTCGACCCCGCCTCGCGCACGGTCTACGCGGCCGTCGATTATCCCGGCGCGGTCGCCTTCGTCGCGGCCATCCCTCTCGACGGTGGGTCGATCCGCCCTGTGTGCGACGTGAAGGGTCCCGCGATCTACTTCGTGTGCTCGCTGGCCTACGACCCGACGGCGAAGATCCTCTACTACACCACGGACAACAACGACTGGCGGGATCTCTGCTCGCTCGATCCCGCGACGGGAAAATCCCGTGTGCTGATCAAGGACTGCCGCATCGGGGATCTCGTCTTCAACCGGAGCGACCGCTCCCTCTGGGGGGTGCGGCACTTCAATGGCGCCTCGACCCTGGTGCGCATGCCGTATCCGTACAAGGACTGGGACCAGGTCTTCTCCTGGCCGTTCGGATCGGACATCTACGACATCGATGTTTCCCCGGATGGACGGTTTCTCTCGGGCTCCCTGGCGGAGGTGAGCGGGCGCCAGTCGCTGCGCCTCTGGCGCACCGAGGCGCTGCTCCGGGGAGACACCACCTCCACCCAGCTCTACGACTTCGGGAACTCGGTCCCCGCCGGCTTCGTGTTCAGCCCGGACGGGAAGGGCCTCTACGGAGGCTCCTATTACACGGGTGTTTCGAACATCTTCCACTGGAGCTTCGATGGGGACTCGATGAGCGTGGTGACGAACGCGGAGACGGGCTTCTTCCGGCCCCTTCCGATCTCGGCGGACTCCCTCGTGGTGTTCCGGTACACGGGGCAGGGATTCGTCCCGGCGGTCCTCGATCCCAAACCGGTGAGCGACGTGAGCGCGATCACGTTCCTCGGCCAGCAGATCGTCGAGAAGCATCCGGTGGTGAAGGGCTGGATGGTTCCCTCGCCGTCCCGTGTGAACATCGATTCCTTGATCCAGTACGCCGGACCGTACCGTCCATTCCGAGAAATGGGCCTGGCCTCGATGTACCCGATCGTCGAGGGCTACAAGGACGTGGCCGCGTTCGGCCTCCGGCTCAACTTCTCGGACCCGATTTCGATCGATGCGGTCGACCTTTCCGCCACCTACTCCCCCTCGCGGCGGCTTTCGGCCGGCGAGCGCGTTCATCTCGCGGCCGCGTACCGGTACTTCGATTGGACGGCGCGCGCGATGTGGAACAACGCGAGCTTCTATGACTTAGTCGGGCCGACCAAGGTCGGACGCAAGGGATATTCGGTCGTGGTTACGAACAAGCACGCGCTCTTCAACGATCCGCCGCGTACCTTCGACCTCACGACGGCTCTGGCCGGCTACGGCGGGCTCGAAGCGCTCCCGGACGCGCAAAACGTGGCGACCGCGGCGGGATTCGACAAGCTGGTGACCGGAAGCGCGGAGCTCTCCTTCCGGAGCACGGCATCCTCGCTGGGAGCCGTGGACGCCGAGAAGGGGTACAAGTGGCGGATCAACGCGACTTCGAACCTGGTTCGATATCATCAAGCCGGGAGTACTACCTGGCGCGGCTTCCCCCTGGGATACGCCACGTTCGACGTCGGAAGGCCGCTTCTCCTGCGTCACTCGTCGCTGTGGCTTCGCTCCTCCGCAGGCTATTCTCCGGGGGACAGGAGCGAGCCGTTCGCGAATTTCTACTTCGGGGGGTTCGGAAACAATTGGATCGATTACCAGGACCCCCGACGCTACCGGGAGTACGTCGCCTTTCCGGGCGTCGAGCTGGACGAGATCGCGGGCACCAACTTCGCGAAATCCATCCTCGATTGGAACCTTCCGCCGATTCGGTTCCGAAGACTCGGCAAACTCGCGTTCTACGCGACCTCGATCCGGACGTCGCTCTTCGCGGCGGGGCTGGTCACGAACCTCGACAGCTCCCCCGATCGCGTTACCGCCGCGGACGTGGGCGCGCAGGCGGATCTGAGGCTCACGATCCTGGTCCAGCAGCCGCTGACTCTCTCCTGGGGCTACGCGAGGGCTTTCGGGAAGAACCGGCGCATGAGCGACGAGTGGATGGTCTCGCTCAAGATCCTGTGAGGGTCCGGGCCCGCGCATGAGCCCCCTGACCCTCCTCGTCGGTCTCACGCCCGTCGTCCTCTTCCTCGGCGCGCTGATCCTCATGGACAGCTACAAGCTGGTGTCCTGGAAATCGATCGCGGGCGCTCTCGCCGCGGGCGCCGGCTCCGCTCTCCTCTCCTTTCTCGCGAACCGTCTCCTGCTGCAGGCGGGTCTCGACGAGACCGTCCTCCGGCGCAGCGTGGCGCCCGTCATCGAGGAGTGCGTCAAGGCGGTGTATATCGTCTATCTCATCCGGTCGGCGCGGGTGGGATTCCTCGTGGACGCGGCGATTCTGGGCTTTGCCATCGGAACCGGGTTCGCTCTCGTCGAGAATTTCTACTATGCGCGGGAGATGGCGAACGCGGGGCTGGGGCTCTGGATCGTGCGCGGGTTGGGCACCGCGGTGATGCTGGGGTCGGCCACGTCCATCGTCGGAATTCTATCGAAATCGCTTACCGACCGCCGCGGGTCCACGTCGCTTCTCTTGTTCCTGCCCGGGCTCGCCCTGGCGACGGTGGCGCACGCCCTCTTCAATCACTTCATCCTGAATCCCCTCGTTTCCACCGCGGTGATCCTGATCGCGATGCCGCTCCTCGTCGGGATCGTGTTCGAGCGGAGCGACAAGGCGACCCGCGACTGGCTGGGCGCGGGCCTGGACCACGACATGGATCTGCTCCTGGCCATCGAGAGCGGCCAGATCGAGGACACTCCGGTGGGAACGTACCTCGCGTCGCTGAACCGGCTCCCGGGTCCCGTCGTGGCCGACATGCTCTGCCTCCTGCGCATTCATCTGGAGCTATCGCTCCGGGCGAAGGGAATCCTGATCGCGCGTGCGGCGGGTGTGGAAGTTCCCCTCGACGATGAGGTGCGGGCCAACTTCGAGGAGATGCGATACCTCGAGCGCGCGATCGGCAAGACGGGGAGAATGGCCATTCTGCCGCTCCGGCGCACCAGCGGCCGCGACCTCTGGCAGCTCCACGTGCTCGGGAAATGAGCGTGGCCCGGGCGGGCAGAATGCCCCCCGATCGATGCTCCCGGGGCGGGATGGTCCGATCCCGACATCGAGACCCGGTTGCCCCGGGGTAGACCCCCAAGGCATCCCGTGACTTATGCGGTGCGTCGTTCGACCCGGCCGCCGCCGATCCCCAGCATAATTCTTGCTACTTCCCTCCGAGACCAGAGGGCCGGAAGCGATCACCTTCGCCCACCACATCCGGTCCGCATCGGGGGAGTACATGCGCAAGAAGATCTTGATCGTCGAAGACAATGAAGACGTCGCCCTGGCCTTCACCGTCCGCTTCGCGGGCGCGGGATTCGAGGTGCGCTCGGTCCAGACCGCCGTGGAGGGGATCAAGGCCATTGACCTCTTCGAGCCGGATCTCGTGCTCCTGGATCTTCTCGTGCCGGGAGGAGGCGGTTATTCGGTGCTCAAGGCGCTCCGGAAGGCGCCGCACACGGAACGCGTTCCGGTCATCGTGATGACGGGAGTCGAGGACAAGGAGTACAAGGCCAGGATCCGGTCGTTCGGAGTGAGCGCCTTCGTCGACAAACCCTGCGATCCTGAGCGTCTCATGGCCATGACCCGCGAGTACCTGGTCGTCGGGCCGAAGATCGAGGAGCGGATTCTCGTCAAGACACGCGCGCGGCGCGGCCGGACGTCCGTGGAGAGCTGACTCAGGCGCCCGCGAGGGAGCGTTCGAGGGCGTTCAGAAATCCCCGCTGCCCGGGAAAGATCCGCTGGCTTGCCTCTTCGAAGCCGAACCACTGCCCGCGATCCACCTCGGGGAACTTCTGCTTGCGGCCGGATCGCGGCGGCCACTCCAGCGTGATCATGAGGCTTCGGAGCGCCTCGGGATCCAGATCGCCGGGGACGCTCCACGCCTCGATCACCTTGCCGCTCGGCTGCGCGATCGATCCGAGCGGGGTGAACGGTCCCGCCGGGGGATCAAATCCGGTCTCCTCCCGGAACTCGCGCCGAGCCGCATCGAGGGCCGCCTCACCGTCGTAGAAGACGCCCTTCGGGATCGACCAGGCGCCGAGGTCCTTCTTCGCCCAGTAGGGTCCGCCGGGATGGACCAGGAAGACCTCCACCCTTCCGCCTCGATTTCGATGTAGGAGTAGTCCCGCGCTTCTCATCATATTATGGTACCGCTTCCTGTGAGCCTGTAACGCATCCGGCCTCGCCGCGGGGGAGTGGTGGAGCGAACCGAGTTCCGTCTGGAGAAGCCTCTTCTCGTGTACGACGGAACGTGCGACTTCTGCAAGCGCTGGATCGCGCGTTGGCAATGCGCGATCGGCGACCGGGTCGCTGTCGCGGCGTCGCAGGAAGTCGGGCCCCGCTTTCCCGAGATCACGCCCGCCGCCTTCGCCGAAGCCGTGCATCTCATCGAGCCCGACGGGACGACCTCTCGCGGCGCCGAAGCGGTCTTTCGCGCGCTGGCGTTGGCGCCCGGGCACGGCGCCGGGCTCTGGGCCTACGAGGCCATCCCCGGGTTCCGATGGTTGAGCGAGGGGTGCTACCGCTTCATCGCGGGCCATCGACCCCTGTTCTCCCGCGTGACCGACTGGCTCTGGGGAGCGCACGTCCTTCCGCCCGGCGAGGCGGTCACCGCGTGGCTCTACCTCCGGGTCCTGGCCGTCGTGTTCGGCATCGCGTTCGTGTCGCTGGGCGCGCAGATCCAGGGCCTGGTCGGAAGTCAGGGGATCCTCCCGGTTGCCTCGACCCTGCGCCTCATGGCGGAGCACGCGGGCCCCGGGCTCGGTCGGTATTGGCAATTCCCCACGCTCTGCTGGATCACCTCGGGCGACTGGTTTCTGTCGGGACTCTGCGTCGCCGGCATCGCACTCTCCGTTGTACTCGCTCTGGGATTCGCGCCGGTCCCGTGCCTTCTCCTCCTCTGGGCCGCCTACCTGTCGCTGACCACGGTGTGCCCGGTGTTTCTCTGGTTTCAGTGGGACGGCCTTCTGCTCGAGGCCTCCTTCCTCGCGATGTTCCTCGCGCCCTGGGCGCTTTGGCCGCGTCCACGGGGCCATGGATCCCCGGCGCGCGGCGCCGTCTGGAGCGTGCGGTGGCTCCTCTTTCGACTGCTCTTCGCCTCGGCGGCCGTGAAGCTCACGAGCGGCGACGCATCCTGGCGGGACCTGACCGCGCTTCGCTACCACTTTGAAACGCAGCCGCTGCCCACCTGGCTCGCCTGGTATGCGCACCAGCTGCCCCTCTGGTTTCAGCGCGCCTCGGCCGGCGTCACGTTTCTCGTGGAGGGGCTCGTGCCGTTTCTGATCTTCGCGCCGCGCCGCGCGCGATTCGTAGCCGCCGCGATCATCGCGACGCACCAGCTCCTCATCGCGGCGACGGGGAATTACGGTTTCTTCAACGGCTTGACCCTCGCTCTCTGCGTTCTGCTCCTGGACGACGGTGTCTGGCCGCGCGCGTGGGTGGAGCGGCTGCGGGGGAAAGGGGAATCGGGCTTGGTACCCCGCGGAGCCGGATGGCCGTCCTGGATTCGCCGGCCCGTCCTGATCAGCGTCTTTCTCCTGAGTCTGGTGCCGCTGTGCGAAGCCGTGGGGGCGAAGGTGGCCTGGCTCGGACCGTTTCCGCGCGCCTACCAGCTTGTGGAGCCCTTCCGGACGGTGAACGGGTACGGGCTCTTCGCGGTCGTGACGAAAGAGCGGCCGGAGATCCTGATCGAGGGGAGCCGGGACGGAGTGGACTGGAAGGACTATGAATTTCGCTACAAGCCGGGCGACCCGTCGCGGCGCCCGGGCTTCGTGGCGCCGCACCAGCCGCGCCTGGACTGGCAGATGTGGTTCGCGGCCTTGAGCGACTACCGGAACGAGGCCTGGCTCGCGAGATTTTGCGAGTGCCTGCTCCGGAACTCGGCTCCCGTGATGAAGCTCCTTCGCGCCAATCCCTTCGTGGACGCTCCTCCGCGCTACATCCGGGCGGTCGTGTATCGCTATCGCTTCACCGATGCCACGACGCGCCGCGCGACCGGGGCCTGGTGGCGACGCGAGCCCCTCGGTCTCTACGCCCCGGTGCTCACCCTCGATTCGGGAAGGCTGGCCTTGGCGCCCCCGGAGCTCCAACGGTGGTGACCCGCGGGCGGGAAGTCGTCGTCTGCGGCGCCGGGATCGTGGGGCTCTGCTCCGCCTACTATCTCCTGGAGCGGGGCCACCGCGTGACCGTGCTCGAGCGCGGCGCGGCGGATCGCGACTGTTGCTCCCTGGGGAACGCCGGGTTCATTTCTCCGAGCCACTTCGTGCCGCTCGCCGCTCCGGGGATTGTGCGCCAGGCCCTCGCCTGGATGGGCGATCCCGAAAGCCCGTTCTACGTCCGCCCGCGTCTCGACCCCGAGCTGATCTCCTGGGGGATTCGATTCTGGCTGGCTTCGAACCCCGCGCGGGCCCGCAGGGCGGCGCCGCTTCTTCGCGACCTGAATCTCGCGAGCCGGGCGCTCTACGAGGAGCTGGCGGCGCGCACCGCGAACGAGTTCGGTCTCACGCGGGAGGGGCTTCTGCTACTCCTGCGTTCGGAGCACGGCCTCGAGACCGAGGGGGCGATCGCCGCGCGATCGCGCGAGCTGGGGATGCCGGCCGAGGTGCTCGACGCGAAGGGAGTGCAGGCGCTCGAGCCGGATCTCACCTTCGACGTGCTGGGGGGCGTGCTCTATCCCCTCGACGCGCACCTCGTGCCGCAGCGGCTCGTCGCCACGATGACCCGCCTGGTGGGGGAGCGCGGCGGGACGTTCGTATGGAATGCGGAGGTGAAGGACTGGAAGTCGGGGCCATCCACGGTGCGCGCGGCCATGACCACCCAGGGTGAAATCGGCGGCGACGTGTTCGTCCTGGCGGCCGGCTCCTGGACGCCGGTCCTGGCCCGGGCGCTCGGGCTGCGCCTTCCCATGCAACCGGGGAAGGGGTACAGCTTGACGCTGGACTCGCCGCGGCAGCTGCCACGCCGGTCCCTGATTCTGGAAGAGGCGCGGGTGGCCGTCACGCCGATGGGATCGTCCCTGCGCGTCGGGGGAACCATGGAGCTCGCCGGGTACGACCTCCGGATCAACCCGCCCCGGATCCGCGGGATGACGCGCTCCCTCTCGCGATATCTCCCCGCGTTTCGTCCCGAGGACTTCGCGTCGATCCGTCCCTGGTGCGGGCTACGACCGTGTACTCCGGACGGCCTTCCTTACGTCGGCCGAACCCGTCGCTGGCCGAACGTGGTCGTCGCGTCCGGACACGCCATGATGGGGGTGAGCATGGGGCCGATCACCGGGAAGCTCGTGTCGGAGATCGTGTCCGAAGATGCGCCGTCGGTGGATCTCGCGGGGCTCAGCGCCGAGAGGTTCGGATGAAGAAGGCTTCGAGGGGAGCGGAGTAGCCTTACGGTGTGGCGGGCTTCCCGGTATCGGGAGGCGCGGCCGCCGGAGCCTGCTGCGGGCTGTCCGAGCTCCACATGTCGCGGTAGAGCTTCCAGCCGTCGGCTTCGTGCTTGTAGATGACGATGTACTTGCCTTCGTCGATCGTGCTCCCGTTGCTCCCGACCAGCGTGAAGCGGCCGGTCTCCCACGTCGTTTCGCCGTTTCCATCCACCTCGACGGTCCGGAGCTGGAGGCGGCCCACCGGCATGGACAAAAGCCCCTTCCACATGTCCTGGATCGCCGCGCGACCGGAGACCACGGCCAGTCCGGGCGGGTAGGCCTGGGCGTCGGCGGCGTAGAGCTGCGCGATCGCCGCGACATCACGCCGGGAGACGGCCTCGGTGAACTGCGCGTTCACCGCCTCGATGCTGGCCTTGAGCGCCGCGAGATCCTGGCCCCGGTTCTTGGCGCACCCGGACGAGAGGACCGTGACGCAGAAGACCGCGATCGAGAGTGAAAGAATCCAGAAAGCGGAGGCGCGCCGAACGAGACTACCCGCCCGCGTGTCTTCGCTCATCAGATCCTCCTTCGTCCCCGCCGGTCCATTCCGTGGGATTTCTTGGGCCGCCTTCCATGATGCGGCTCGTCTCCCGAGACCGCGCCCGGACGCGAAGCGCCGTGCTGGCCGGATGAGTTCGAGGGCTGCGAGGATCCCTGCGAGCGGCCCTGCCCGAGGCCGCGCCCTCGTGGGTGTGAGCCGCCGCCGCCTCCGCCGGAGTGACGGCCTCCGCCGGAGCCGCCGGGGCGACCCCCGCGGCTTGGCGGCCCGGCGGGCCTCGCCTCGGAGGTGCGACGCTTGTAGTCGAAGTCGGGGAGGATGACTCGCGGGATCGCGCGACCCAGGAACCGCTCGATCGCGCTCAGCTGTTTCATCTCCTCCGGGGCGATCAGCGTGAAGGCGTCGCCCATCGCGTCCACGCGTCCGGTTCTCCCGATCCGGTGGACGTAGTCCTCGGGGGCGTGGGGCACGTCGTAATTGATCACGTGCGTGATGCCTTCCACGTCGATCCCGCGCGAGGCGATGTCGGTGGCGACCAGAACCTGCACCCGCCCGCGCCTCAGATCACCGAGGGCGCGCTCGCGCTGGCTCTGGCTCCGGTTTCCGTGCAACGTCGCGATCGAATGGCCGCGGCGCTGGAGGTCGCGGGCGAGCTTGTCGGCGCCGTGCTTGGTCCGCGCGAACACGATCACGCTGCTCACCTCGGACTGGGAGAGCATGGAGTCGAGAAGGTCCGTCTTGAGGTGGCGCGGCACGGGGTACACAGCCTGTGTGATTCCCGCTGCAGGACGCTGGGGCGGGGCCAAATCCACGCGGGCCGGATCCCGGAGCGCCTCGTTCGCGACGCGGTTCAGCTCCGGGGGCATCGTGGCCGAGAACATGAGGGTCTGGCGGTCGCGGGGCATCAGCCGGAGGATTCGCTTCAAGTCCGGCGCAAAGCCCATGTCCACCATCCGGTCGGCCTCGTCGAGTACGAGCGTCTCGATGAAATCGAGCCGCAGCGCGAGCCGGTCGTGCAGATCCAGGAGTCGCCCCGGCGTGGCGACGAGGAAATCCACACCGTGCTGCTTGAGCAGCCTCTCTTGCGGAGGTATGGGCACCCCTCCGTAGACGACACCCACGCTCAAGTCCGTGAACCGCGCGTAGTCGCGCGCGTTGGTCTCCACCTGTGCGGCGAGCTCGCGCGTGGGTGTGAGCACGAGAGCGCGAAGCCGGCGCGGCCCGCCGAGCAGGCGGGTCAGGATGGGGAGCACGAACGCGGCCGTCTTTCCCGTGCCGGTCTGCGCCGCTCCGATCAGGTCTTTCCCCTCGAGGATGATCGGAATGGCTCTCTTCTGAATCGGCGTGGGATCGACATAACCGGCGGCGCGCACGCCCTTGACGACGAGCGGCGACAAACCCAGGGAGGCGAATGGCATCGCCGTAGAATACGCGAGATCGCGTCTTTGCGGTGACTTATAATGCGGGTCTTGGAAAACCACCCGATCCTGCGAGAGGCTCCCTCGATCTCATCTTTCGGCCGATCCTGGCTCTCGCACTGGGAGCTGGATCCCTCCATCACCTATCTCAACCACGGCACCGTGGGCGCCCCTCCGCGGCGGGTGCTGGAGATCCAGCAGAAGATACGGGACGAGATCGAGCGGCAGCCCTCGCGCTATCTGCTGCGCGAGCTCTCGGCGGTCGCGGCCGGGATGCCGCGCCGCGACCCGCCCCGGCTCCGTGTCGCGGCCGCCGAGGTCGGCGCGTTCCTCGGCGCCCGCGGCGACGACCTCGTCTTCGTGGACAACGCGACCACGGGGCTCAACGCGATCCTTCGTTCCTTTCCGCTGCGCGAGGGGGATGAGGTCCTCCTCACGGACCACACCTACGGGGCCGTCGCGAATGCCGCGGCGTTTCACGCGCGGGAGCGGGGTGCCTCCGTCCGCGCCGTCGAGCTCCCGCCGGCCTCCCGCGGGAGGGGCGCGTTCGCGGACGCCGTGGTCTCCGCGATCGGTCCCCGCACCCGCCTCGCCGTGGTCGACCACATCACATCCGAGAGCGCGCTCGTGCTCCCGATCGAGGAGATCGTCGCGCGCTGCCGCGAACGCGGCCTCGCCGTGGCGGTGGATGGCGCCCACGCGCCGGGCGCTCTGGCACTCGATGTTCCCTCGATCGGCGCCGATTGGTACGTGGGAAACCTGCACAAGTGGGCGTACGCCCCTCGGAGCTCCGGCTTTCTCTGGGCCGCGCCGGCCAGGCAGGAGGGGCTGCACCCGGCCGTGATCTCATGGGGGATGGGGCGGGGATTCACGACCGAGTTCGACTGGGTTGGGACCCGGGATCCGTCGGCCTATCTCGCCTCTCCCGGCGCGATCGCCTTCATGAAGGAACTGGGGATCGACGCGATGCGCGCCTACAACCATGGCCTGGCCTGGGAAGGAGCGCGGCTCCTCGGCTCCGCGTGGGGGACCGGGCCCGATGTCGATGAGTCGATGATCGGGACCATGGCCACGGTGGCGTTGCCGGCTCGATTCGGCTCCGGCAAGGAAGACGCGGCCCGGCTGCGCGATGCGCTCCTCGAGGGAGATCGGATCGAGGTCCAGCTCCACGCCTGGCAGCGTCGGCTGTGGGTGCGTATTTCTACACAGATATACAACGACTTATCGGACGTGGAACGCCTCGCGAAGGCGATTAGCGCGAAATAGCTACGCTATCCACCGATTTGCTTTGAGTTTCGGGCGAGGGAGGCCGATAGTACAGGCAGATAGCTTCTTACCACCCATTGAGGATCCTCTTGCTCCCAATCGCGATCGCCGTAAGTGCCGCCTGCCTCGCCGCCACCGTCCAGTCCAGTTTCTTCGAATGGGCCTTTCACCGCTACTGGTTACACCGGCCGTGGCTGCCCAAGGACTGTTTCACAACCCACACCCTGATCCACCATCAGCTCTGCAAGTACGACGACACGTTCCACGTCGTCGAGGACGAGCAGGAGGAGGCGCTTCATTTCCAATGGTGGGGAGGACCGATTCTGGTCTCGCTCAATATCATTCCCTGGGTGCTGGGGGCGTGGGCGCTCGCGGCCCTGGGCGTGCAGCTGCCCTATCTGGCGTACCTGATCGCGTTCAGCGTGACCGCCGCCCTCTATTACGTGGGGTATGAGAGCCTTCACTACTTCATGCACAAACCTCAGATCGATTTCGTGGAGCGGTCGAGGTGGTTCCAATTCCTGAAGACGCACCACCGCATCCATCACGTTCACATGAACCGGAACCTGAACGTGCTGGTCCCGCTCGCCGACCTTCTGCTGGGAACGCTCGTCACGAAGGTGCCCGCGCCTCAGCCCACCCCCGCTTCCGCGCGGGACGTGGCGCGACGCCACAGCCAGTTCGCGAAGCGCCAGAACCAGCGATAGCCTACTCGTAGCGTAGGGATTCGATCGCGTCGAGCGAGGCGGCGCGGCGCGCGGGCCAGACGCCGAAGAGGATCCCCACAGCAGCCGAGAACAGGAACGCGAGAAGGATCGAGGAAAGCCCCACCGAGGTATTCCACTGAAACGCGGTCCGCGCGATGATGGCCGCGGACGCCCCGAATAGAATCCCGACCATTCCCCCCAGAAGACAGAGCACCATGGCCTCGATGAGGAATTGCAGCAAGATGGTCCGCTGCGTGGCGCCGAGCGCCTTGCGGATGCCGATCTCACGCGTCCGCTCGGTGACCGATACGAGCATGATGTTCATGATCCCGATCCCGCCCACGAGGAGACTCACCGCGGCGATCCCCGCGAGAAGATAGGTGAACACCTGCGTGGTCTCTCCCAGCGTGGTGAGGAAGTCGGCCTGGTTCCGGATCTGGAAGTCGTCGTCCTGGCCGGGGCGCAGGCGATGCTCCCGGCGGAGGATCCTTCCGATCTCGGCCATCGTGGCCGCGATGTCGTCTTCCGTGGGGGCGAGGACGTTGATGGAGCGAAGCCGGTCGGTGCCGAGGAGCCGGTAGCGGGCCGTTTCGATGGGAATGAGGACCTGGTCGTCGGGATTGGCGAAGCCTCCGCCCTGACCCTTGGGCGTGAGGACGCCACCGACGCTGAATTGAACGCCATTGATCCGGATCTCGGCTCCGACCAGCGCGTCGGGGGACGCGATGCCCAGGTCGCTCAACACCTGCGGGCCGACCACGGCGACGCTCCGGCGCGCGGCATTCTCGGGCTCGGTGAACATCCGTCCCGACGCCATCGTGAATTTCCGCACCTCCAGGTAGTTGGCGGTCGTCCCCACGATGTTCGTGTTGGTGTTCTTGTTCTCGTATTGCACCTGGAGCTGACGCGACATCTCCGGCTGGACGGCCGCGACCAGCGTGGCGCGCTCCTCGATGGCCTTGGCGTCGTCGAGCGTGAGGGGCGCGCGGTCGCTCCCGGAGGCGACGCCCCCGACGCCCCGCGCCTGGCCGGGCATGACCGTGAGGAGCGTGGTCCCCAGGGACGCGATACGGTCCTTCACGGACTGCTGCGCCCCGCGGCCCAGGGCGACCATGGCGATCACGGCGCCGACGCCGATGACGATCCCGAGCATCGTCAGGAACGAGCGGAGCTTGTTCGCGCGCAGCGATTCCAGCGCCACGCTCACGGTCTCCGCGAGCTGCATTCTAGCCGCCACCGCGACCTCCTCCACCGGCTCCTCCGCCGCCACCGCGCGCTCCGCCCGCGCCGCCGCCCGCGGCGGGCACTCCGGGAACTCCGCTTCCCATCCGCTGGCGAAGGCGGTCCTGCGCCTGCGTGCGCGATGCCTGCGCTTCCGCGACGCCGAGAAGGACCACCTGCTCGCCCAGCTTCAGGCCGTCGAGCACCTCCGAGTAATCGAAATCGCTGAGCCCGAGACGGACGACCCGCGGCTCGATCCCTGTCCCGGTCTTCACGAACGCAATCTGGGCGCGGCTCGCGCGGCCCTGGGCGCCTCCGCCGCGAGCGGCACCGCCCGCTCCGCCACCCGCGCCGCCACGCCGCCTTCCGCGCGTCGAGTCGGAGGCGGCTCCACCGCGGCCGCGCCACGTCCCGCGGGCCGTATCGCCCGGGGCGCCGGCCCTTCGGCCCGCGATCCCCGGCGCCGCCGAATCGGGAGAGCCGAACCGCGCGGCGCGCGCCGCGGCCATGGCCTTCATCTGCCCGTCGACCTGGGCTTTCACCTTGTCGGGGTCCAGTCCCAGCGCTTGGGCCACGACCGGAAGCTCGCGAACGCTGCGAACCGCGTCGACCGGAATCGCCGGAATGTTGTCCCGCTCGTCGACGAGCATCGAGACCTCTCCGTTCATTCCGGGCAAGAGGACGCCGCTCTCGTTCGACACCGATATGAGCACGGGGAAATTGGTGACCGATTGCTGGATCACGGCCTGCGGCTCGATCTTTTCGACCAGTCCGTTGAACGTCCGCTGCGGGAAGGCGTCCACCGTGACCGTGGCGGTTTGCCCGGTCCTCACGTTTCCGATGTCGGTCTCGCCCACCATGGCGCGCATCCGCACCCTGGCGAGGTCGGCCATCTGGAGAAGGGTGGTGCCGCCGCTCGCGGAGGATGTGGCGGAAGAGATGACGGTTCCCTCCGACACCGGCTGCTGCAAGATCGTGCCGGTGATGGGCGCGCTGATGGTCGCGTCCTGGCGGCGCTGGAGGGCCAGGTCGAGATTGGTGCGCGCGGTGACCAGCTGAGCCTGCGCGTTCGCGTCGTCGAGGGTGGCCTTCTCGTGCTCGTCGGCGGTGATGATCTGCTGCGCGAAGAGGGCGTCGGATCGCTTCTTGGCTGCCTGAGCGACCTGCACGTTCGCCTGGGCCGCCTGGAGCGCGGCCTGCGCCTGGTTGTATTGGTTCTGAACGTCTCGCGGGTCGATCTGCGCCAGAAGCGCGCCCTTCTTCACGAGCGAGCCGACCTCGACCGGCATGTGCGTGATGAGTCCGGAGGCTTTCGACTTCACCTCCACGAGGTCGATCGGCTCGACCGTCCCGGTCGCGTCGATCGTGAGGGAGATACTCCTGGATTCGACAGCCGCCGTCAGGAGCGCCGTCTTGTCCTTGCCGTTGCGCGCGCCGCGCAGGAGGATGAAGGCGAGGACCGCGATCGCCAGCACGGCGAGGAGGAGGAGGAGGGGCCGTCGCATGTCAGAGCTCCCTCCCCACGAGAGCCTCGAGCTGGGCTTTCGCGATCCGCTGGTCGTAGCGGGCGCGGATGAGATCGCTGCGCGCCTGGTTGAGCTGCGTCTGGGACGTCAACACATCGAGAAGGGTGGAGGCGCCCACGGCGTAACGCTGCTGCTGGACGCGCAGGTCCTCCTCGGCCGCGTCCACCGTGGCGATCTGCGAGACCACGCGCTCCTGCGCGGCGCGAAACGCGCCGAGCTGCTGGGTCAGATCCGCGATCGCGGCCAGCCGCGCGTCGCGCAGCGCCGCCTCCGCGTTGCTCTGCTGCACCTTGGCCTGGGTGAGGCGCTGCTCACGCTGGAATTGGTCGAACAGGGGCAGGGACGCGGTGAAGCGGAGCTGCCCGGAGTAGGAGAAGTCGTTCGCGACGAACTGGGGATCGTTTCCCGATCCGCTCCCGTTTCGCGAATAGCTCGCGCTCAAGGAGGGAAGGTAATCGGTCCAGGCGCTCCGTTGCGCGGCCTGGGCGGCGCTGAGCTCGGCCTTGGCCTGACGCACCGCGGGACCGTCCATCGCCAGAGCGCGGAGCGCATCATCCTCGAGCGAGAGGCCCGGACCCTCGGGCACGTCGTCCGCGGCGGTGACCGGCTCGTCCGATCCCACCACGCGGGTCAGCGCGGCGTTCGCCGTCTCGAGATCGTTCCGGGCCGTGACGATCGCGAGCTGGGCGGTGCGGAACTGGATCTCGGCGCGCAAGGAGTCGGAGCGGGTCGCGACCCGCGCGTTCACGCGGGCGATCGCCGTCTTGCGCTGCTGCTCGGCCTGATCCAGCTGAGCCGTGGCCGCGAGCTGCGATTCGCGCGCGGCGAGCACGTTGTAGAACTGCTGTTTCGCCGTGAGGGCCGCGGCGAACTGCTGCGCCGTCTCGTTCACGTCCGCCGCGGTTTCACGGGCGCGGGCCTGGCGCAGATCGAAGAAGCGCTGTCCTCCGGTGAACAGGGATACGTTCGCGGAGACTCCCGCGCTGGATGACCAGGGGTCGCTGGGCAGCGTGACGATCTGCCCGTTCTCGACCCGCGTCCGCGCGCCGGAGGTGAACTGCCGCGCGGAGCCGGCCGAGAGACTCACACTGGGAAGAAACGCGCCGTAGGCGGACCGCGTCGCCGCGGCGCTCGTGCGTACGTCGCCATGGGCCTGGATGACGCCCAGCGCGTTCTTCTGCGCCAGGGCAACCGCCTCCTGGAGGGTGATGGCGCGAGGCGCCGCGGGCGGCGCCGGCGGCGATGCCGCGACAGACGTCGCCATCATCGCGATGAGAAGAAGAGGACTCAGTCGTCTCACGGTGTTCGACCTCCCGGTAGACTGGTTGAAGCTTCGGCGAAATCTAGTTGCCGTACAATAGGTTACGTGACATTGGCGTGACGCCCGCCCCGTCGCGCCCCCCCGCGGGGGAACCGCCTCGGAAGCGGGTTCTACACGAATAGAATACGCCCGGGATATGGCAGAGATGTGGCGGGGCATTGGCAATTTCGCCTCCCGACCGCCCGCCACACTCGGGCATCCGGCTGCCACATCTCTGCAAAACTTCACGCGTAGACTACAGTACGTCAGGGCGTGCGAGGGGCACGGGCGTGGGCACGCCCGCGACGCGCGTCGTCCCCATGAATCCTTGGAGCGTGAGCGTGAACCAGCAGCGGATTCTCATCGTGGAAGATGATGCCCGGATCGCCGACCTGATCTCGAAGAACCTCGAGGCGGCCGGCTACGAGTGCCACCAGTCCGCGGACGGAGGTCGCGCGCTGGCCGATTTCGTGAGGCTCAAGCCCGCCCTCGTCGTTCTCGATCTCGGACTGGGGGGCGTGGACGGGCTCGAGGTGACGCGTCGGATCCGGAAGGAGAGCGACGTGCCCATTCTCATGGTCACGGCGCGCTCGAGCGAGAGCGACAAGCTACTCGGGCTGGAGCTGGGGGCGGATGATTACGTCACGAAGCCGTTCAGCACGGCGGAGCTCACCGCGCGTGTGCGCGCGCTCCTGCGCCGGTCCACGGGCAGCATGACCGAGCGTGTCCTCGAGATCGGGGAGCTCAAGATCGACCCCAGCCGCCGCTCCCTCGAGCGGGATGGGGCGCCGGTCTCGGTGACCACCCTCGAATTCGACCTCCTGTATTTCCTCGCGTCGCGTGCGGGCCGCGTGTTCACGCGCGAGGCGTTGATGGAACAGGTGTGGGGAAGCGACCGCGTCGTCGACGACCGCTCCATCGACAGCCTCGTGAGCCGCGTTCGCCGGAAAGTCGAGAAGGACCCGTCGAGCCCCCGATATCTTCAGACGGTCTGGGGCGCGGGATACCGCTTCGCCGAATCCGCGGAGCCCGGCGAGCCCGCCGAATGAGCCGCCTCTGGAAAGGGAAGAGCCTCTTCTGGACGATCGCCGCGATCTTCCTCCTCACCGCGGCCATCGGCACGCTGCTCCAGGCGCTGGTGGCTTCGGCGGTGCTCCAGCCTCTCGAGGAGCGGGAAGCGCGCGCGCGCGCCGAGCTGGCGGCTTCCGCCATCGCCACCGCCATCGCCGGGGCGCCGGACACCCTTCGCGGCGCGGAGCTCGACACGCTGCTCGCGCGGTACCGCATCCCGATCCGTCCCTCGTGGATCATCTTTCGTCCGACCGGTGGCACCGTGGTCACGAGTCCACCGGGGCGAATCCTCCCGCGTCCCCCCGGGGCGGGTCCGGGTCCGGACTCCTTGCTCCCGCCGCCGCCGGGCTTCCTGGGAACCCGAGACGCGCGGAGCCGCCTCGAGGTGCTCGCGCGCCGCCCGGCCGCGCGTGGACCGAAGGCGCTCGGAGAGGTCGAGGTGGTACGCCGGATGCGGCCCCGGGGCGACCTGGGAATTCTCGATCCGCGGACATCCCTTCTTCTCTTTCCGGTCGCGATCCTCGCCTCCGGATTCGCGGGCCTGGTGCTCGTGCGGCTTCTCGTGCGAAGACTCCGGGCCATGGAGGTCCTCGCGACGCGCGTGGCGGAGGGGGATCTCTCCGTGCGTATCTCGGACCGAAGCGGGGACGAGATCGGCAGGCTCGCCGAGCAGCTCGACCGGATGACCGAGCGGCTCGCGACCGCGCGGGACCAGCTGACCGAGAACGAGCTCCAACGCCGTCAGCTCTTCGCCGACATCACGCACGAGCTGGCCACCCCGCTCACCTCCATCCGTGGATACGCGGAGACGCTGCTCGATCCCGGAGTGCCGGTGTCCCCCGAGGAGCGCACGAATTACGTGCGCGGGCTTCTGGATGAATCGCGCCGGATGGACCTCCTGATCCGGGATCTGTTCGAGCTGGCGAGGCTCGAGGCGGGCGCTTCGCCTCTCTCCGAGGAGTCCATCGACTGGGCGGCGCTCTGTCGCAACACCATCGACCGGTTCGAGCCGCGCTTCCGCAAGGCCGGGCTCACCCTCGCGTGGCTGGGTCCGCCGGGAGAGGCCTGGATCATGGCCGACGGGCGCCGCATGGAGCAGGTGCTCGAAAACCTCCTCGTGAACGCGCTTCGCTACGTCCCGAGTGGAGGACGTGTGGAAGTGCGGCTCGACGCCGCCACCGAGCGCGATCGCCTGCACCGGCTCACGGTGAGCGATGACGGCCTGGGGATTCCCGAGGAGGAGCTCCCGCTCGTGTTCCGGCGCTTCTACCGTGGCGCGGCCTCGGCGCGACGCGCGGGGAGCGAGCCGGGCGCGGCTCGCGATCCGGGAGGTTCGGGCCTGGGGCTTGCCATCGTCCGCGAGATCGTGGAGCGGCACGGCGGCACCGCGCACGCCGAGGCCCGGTCCCCCCGCGGGCTCATCATCTTGATCGAGCTTCCGGCGCTCGTCCGCTCCTGATGGCCCGGCCCCGGAAAGTACTACTCGCTCTGTGAAGGAGGGGAAGACGTGACGCAGGAGAGGAACGGGAACGCGGGCTTGGCCCGCGCCGCGAGATGGATCGGCACGGTGGTACTGGCGGTGGCTCTCGGATGCGCTGCCGCCAAGCAGCTGGCCGCGTTGCGCCAGGTCGAGTTCCACCTGAACGGGGTGAGCGGCGCCCGCGTCGCGGGGGTCGCGCTCGAGAACATCCGATCGTACTCCGATCTCAAGCCCGCCGATCTGGCGCGGCTGGGGCTCGCGATCGCCGCCCACGAGGTGCCGCTCGAGCTGACTCTCCAAGTCGAAGGGACAAATCCGGAAACGAATACCGTGACCGCGAAACTCGTCGCCATGGATTGGACCTGCCTGGTGGACGACCACGAGGTCGTTTCGGGGGAGCTGCGCGAGCCCTACACCTTCCCGCCCGGGAGAGCGCGCGACATCCCGCTTCTCGTGCGTCTGGATCTCATGCAGGCGTTCGGGAGCCGCCGGCAGGACCTGATCGACGTCGCCCTGGCGCTCGCCGGACGGAACGCGGGCTCGCACCAGGCCACGCTTCGACTGACCCCTTCGGTGGAGACCGCCCTGGGGTCGATCCGCTACCCGGTCCCGATCACCGTCACGATCTCCGCTCCGGAGGCGCGATGACCGGGTCCCTCGTTCGCTGCGCCCGCCGGGGCGCGTGCCTGCTCCCCGTCCTCGCCGTCCTGTTCCTCGGCTCGGGCTGCACACCGAAGAAAGCGCCGCGCTCCGCGCGCGTCGCGGTCACGACCGCCCGCGTGGAGCAGCGCGACATGCCGTTCGCGCTCTCGGCCACCGGGAGCGTGGAAGCGCTCCAGACCGCGAGCGTCGGATCCCAGGTCGGGGGCACGGTGACCCAGCTTTCCTTCCACGAGGGAGACGTGGTGCGGGAAGGGCAGGTCCTGATCCAGCTCGATCCGCGCCCCTTCCATCAAGCCCTGGATCAGGCCCTGGGCGCCTTGGCGCGCGATCGCGCCATCGCTGAGGCGGCGCGGAACGAGGTGGAGCGCTCGCGCGTGCTCCACGATCAGAACGTCCTCTCGCAGTCGGAGTGGGAGCAAAAGGTCTCGGACGCCGATGCGTCGGCGGCGAGTGTGCGCGCGGATTCCGCCTCGGCGAACAGCGCCCGGCTGAACCTCGAATACGCGGCCGTCCGCGCGCCGATCTCTGGGAGAACCGGGCGGCTGATGGTGCACGTCGGCGACTACGTGAAGGCTTCGACCAGTGAGCCTCTGGTCACGATCATCCAGCCCCATCCGATCCGGGTCTCGTTCCAGATTCCCGAGCGGGACGTGCCCGTCTTACAGCGCTACCGCGGCCGGAATCTCCGGGTGACGGTCGATCCGGACAGCAGCCGCTTTCCGCTCGAGGGACGGCTGGTCTTCGTGGACAACGCGATCGACCCGGCCAGCGGAACACTCCTCCTGAAGGGAGAATTTCCGAACCAGGACGGTCGCTTGGTGCCCGGCCAGTTCGTGGACGTGCGCCTGGTGCTCTATGTGGCGCCGCGCGCGACCGTGGTCTTGTCCCAGGCCGTCTCCACCGGGCAGCAGGGCGCCTACGTGTACGTCGTCAATCCGGACTCGACCGTGACGCCGCGTCCGATCCAGGTGGAGCGCACCGTGGATGATCTGACGGTCGTCCTCCATGGTCTGAGCCCGGGCGAGGCGGTGGTGACGGACGGCCAGATGCGGCTTTCCCCGGGCGCCAAGGTCCAGATTCGCCGGCCCGCCGGGGAGAAGGGGTGAACCTCTCCGAGGGCTTCATCCGCCGGCCCGTCGCGACGACCCTCGTCATGGCGGGGATCCTCATCTTCGGGATCGCCGGTTACCGGATTCTGCCGGTGAGCGATCTTCCGAACGTCGACTACCCGACCATCTCGGTCAACGCCAGCCTGCCCGGCGCGAGCCCCGAGACCATGGCATCCGCCGTCGCCACCCCGCTCGAGAAGCAGTTCACCACGATCGCGGGCATCGACGCCATGACCTCCTCCAGCGCGCAGGGAAGCACCTCGATCACGCTCCAGTTCACGCTCGACCGCAGCATCGACGCGGCCGCGCAGGACGTGCAGGCGGCGATCGCCAAGACCCTGCGCTCGCTGCCGACCGGAATCACGCCGCCCAGCTACCAGAAGGTGAACCCGGCCGATTCACCGATCCTCTTCCTGGTGGTGACGTCGAATCTCATGGCCCTGTCGGACCTCGATGAATACGCGGAGAACACGCTGGCGCAGCGGATCTCGATGGTGAAGGGCGTGGCGCAGGTCAGTGTGTTCGGATCGCAGAAGTACGCGGTCCGCATCCGGCTGGATCCCCGCGCGCTCTCCTCGCGCGGGATCCCCATCAGCGTCGTGAGCGACGCGGTGCAGTCCGCCAACGTGAATCTGCCGACCGGGATTCTCTACGGCCCGCTCAAGTCCGCTACGGTGATGGCCAGCGGTCAGCTCGTGAACGCGAAGGAGTTCGGCGGTCTCATCGTCTCCTACAAGGGGGGCTCGCCGGTCCGGCTCCGCGACGTGGCCGACGTCACGGACGACGTCCAGAACAACAAGGTGGCGAGCTGGTTCCAGGGACGCCGGAACATCACGCTGGCCATCCAGCGCCAGCCCGGGGTCAACACCGTGGAGGTGGCGGGCGCGGTCCAGAAACTGGTCGCGGTCCTGCGCTCCCAGCTTCCCCCTTCGGTCGAGATCCACACCCTCTACGACCGCTCGGTCTCGATCAAGAATTCGGTCCAGGACGTGCAGTTCACGCTCCTGCTCACGCTGGCGCTGGTCGTGATGGTGATCTTCCTCTTCCTGCGCAATCTGCCGGCCACGATCATCCCGAGTCTCTCCCTGCCGCTCTCGATCGTGGGCACGTTCGCCGTGATGCACCTCCTGAATTACAGCCTGGACAACCTGTCCTTGATGGCGCTCACGCTCTCGGTCGGATTCGTGGTCGATGACGCGATCGTGATGCTCGAGAACATCCACCGGCACATGGAAATGGGCAAGGACCCGCTCCGCGCGGCGCTCGACGGATCGCAGGAGATCGGGTTCACCATTCTCTCGATGACCATCTCGCTGGTCGCGGTGTTCATCCCGATCCTTCTTTTGGGCGGGCTCCTGGGCCGTCTGTTCCACGAGTTCGCGGTGACGATCAGCGCGGCCATTCTGGTCTCGGGTGTCGTTTCCCTGACCCTCACGCCGATGCTCTGCAGCCGATTCTTGAAGCTCGACCATGGAAAGACCCACGGGCGCGCGTTCCGAACCGTGGAGGACGGCTACCAGCGCATGTACCGTTTCTACGAGAGAACGCTCGCGTGGGTGATGGACCACCGCCGCGCCACGATGGCGTTCTCGCTGGCGATCCTCGCCGGCACCATCCTGCTCTACCAGATCGTGCCGAAGGGGTTCATCCCGAGCGAGGACACCGGGCGTCTCATCGGGACGACCGAGACCGCCGAGGGCACGTCGTTCGAAGCCATGTCGCAGCACCAGGCGGAGATCGCCGAGATCGTCCGGAAGGACCCCGGCGTGGAGTCCTTCACCTCGATCGTCGGCGGGGGCGGCGGGGCCTCTTCCACGAATCAGGGCCGCATGATCATCCGGCTCAAGCCGAGAGCGGACCGCAAGCTCTCGGCGGACGACATCCAGAAGGAGCTCCAGCCCAAGCTCGGCCGCGTGCCCGGGATCCGCGTGTATCTCCAGAACCCTCCGGTGATCAACGTCGGGGGCAGGATCTCGAAGAGCCTCTACCAGTTCACGCTTCAGAGCGCCGATCTGGCCACGCTCTACCCCGCGGTGAACGACCTGGTCGAGCGTCTGAGCCACCTTCCGGGCCTCCAGGACGTGACCTCGGATCTCCAGATCGCCAATCCCGAAGTGGACGTCTCGATCGATCGCGACCGCGCGGCTTCGCTGGGCGTGAGCGCCCAGCAGATCGAGCAGGCGCTCTACGACGCGTTCGGATCGCGGCAGGTCTCGACCATCTTCACCGACACGGATCAGTACTGGGTCATCATGGAGCTGAAGCCCGAGTTCCAGCGCGACATCACGGCCCTCCAGAACCTCTACATCGGAACGAGCGCGGGCACCCTGGTCCCCCTGGGCGCCGTGGCCCGCCTCACCCCCGGCGTGGGGCCGCTCAGCGTGAATCACATGGGGCAGATCCCGGCCGTCGCCATCTCCTTCAATCTGCGTCCCGGGACCTCCCTCGGCGACGCGGTCTCCGAGGTGCAGCGCGTGGCCCGCGCGACCCTCCCGCCCAGCATCACCACGAGCTTCTTCGGGACGGCGCAGGCGTTCCAGGCGAGCCAGCAGGGGCTCCTCGTTCTCCTCCTCCTGGCGGTGCTCGTGATCTACCTGGTTCTCGGCATCCTCTACGAGAGCTTCATCCACCCGATCACCATTCTCTCGGGACTTCCGTTCGCGGGGTTCGGCGCGCTCCTCACCCTCCTCATCTTCCGCACCGAGCTCAGCATCTACGCGTTCGTCGGCATCATCATGCTGGTCGGGCTCGTGAAGAAGAACGCGATCATGATGATCGACTTCGCGCTCGAGGCGGAGCGCAAGGAGGGGAAGCCGCCCCGCGAAGCCATCGTGGAGGCCTGCCTGATCCGGTTCCGTCCGATCATGATGACCACCATGGCGGCCCTCATGGGCACGCTTCCGATCGCGATCGGCCTGGGCTCCGGCGCCGAGTCGCGCCGCCCGCTCGGTCTGGCTGTGGTCGGAGGGCTTGCGTTCTCCCAGCTCGTCACGCTGTACGTGACTCCGGTGATCTACACGTACCTGGACGCGCTCTCGAGCCGTCTGGGAAGGAAAAAGAAGGCGACCGCACCCGCTCCCACGCCCGGCGGCGGCGCCCGCGAATACTCCGCCGCCGCCTCCTGACCACCCTGGAAATCGCGCGCCCGACCTGCTAGAATCCCGATTCTCGACGTTTCTTGATCTCGTCCACCCGTCACGGGCAGCGATCGAGGTTTGGATGGAGTCCCGCCCGCCGCACGTCAGCCATTACACGATCGAATCCACGCTCGGCCAGGGTGGGATGGGAGTCGTGTACCTGGCGACCGACAACCTCCTCCACCGCAAAGTCGCGCTCAAGTTCCTTCCGCCCGAGCTTTCCCATGATGTCGAGGCGCGCCGCCGCTTCTTGAACGAAGGCAGGGCCGCGGCCTCCCTGAACCATCCGAACGCCGCCCAGCTGTACGAGGTCGGAGCCGAGGGAGACGACATCTTCCTCGCGATGGAGTACGTGCCCGGCGTCACGCTCCGCGAGCTGGTCCAAGGCGGCCCACTCCCCTGGACCGAGGTCGTGACGATGAGCCTCGAGATCCTGGACGCGCTCCGGGAAGCCCACTCCCACGGGATCATCCACCGCGACATCAAGGGAGCCAACATCAAGCGCACGCCCGAGGGGCGGGTCAAGGTGATGGACTTCGGGCTGGCCAAGGTCACCGACGGCAGCACCGTCACGCAGTCCGACGCCATCCTGGGCACCGCCGCCTACATGTCGCCGCAGCAGGTCGTGGGTCAGGAAGTGGACGAGCGGACGGACCTGTTCTCCCTCGGGGTGGTCCTGTACGAGCTCCTGACCGGACGGCTGCCCTTTGTCGGCGATCAGCCGGTCGCGGTGGCGCACGCCATCCTGCACGAGGATCCCATCACCATCCGGGAGCTGGCACCCGAAGTGCCCGCCGACCTCGAGCACATCATCTTCAAGGCGATGATGCGGAGCGTTCAGGAACGGTATCAGAGCGCCGCGGAGATGGCCGAGGACCTGGCCCGGTTCCGCGAGCACGACCGGCTGCGGCGCGCGGGGGTCCACCAGGAGCTGGATCTCGTCGCGACGAACGAGGTCTTCACGGCGCGGCGCGAGCGCTTCTTGGCGCCTCTGGTCGGCCGCGAGGAGCCTTTGAATCGGCTGGCCGCGCTTCATCGCGAGGTTCGCATCGGCGACGGGGCCGCGGCGTGCATTTCCGGCGAAGCCGGCATCGGCAAGAGCCGCCTCGTCGACGAGTTCTGCCGGTCCTGCCGGCGGGAGGGGAGTCGCGTGCTGATCGCGTCCTGCCTCTTCGGAGGCGGCGGCAGCTCCTACCTCCCGATCGCCGACGCGCTCCGGCAGTACTTCGCCCTGCGGGGCGTGGACTCCGCTCCGGCGCTGCAGCGCTTCCTCTTCGACAAGGCTCCGAGGCTCGCGGGGTCCATTCCCGTTCTGAGCCGCTTCCTCCGCTTCGCGTTCGCCACGAACGGTCCGACCAGCGAAGAGGAGCTCTGGGAGGTGTTGGACCAGGTCATCGCGTTCGTCTCCGAGGAACGCCCGCTCGTCTTCGTGATCGAGGATCTGCAGTGGGCGGACGAGGGGACGGTGCGCCTCTTCCACTTCCTGACCCGCCGTGTGGCCGGGCGCCGCATGTTCCTCCTGGTCACCCACCGTCCGGAGGAGACCATCTCCGAGCCGGGCGGCGGCCCGCACCCGGTGCAGAACGTGCTGCAGCTCCTGGGGCGCGAGGACCGCTTCGAGCGGATCGAGCTCAACCGCCTGACCCGCGCCGACGTGTCGGAGGTGCTCCAGCGGCTCTACCCCGGGCACGAGTGGGGCGAGGAGTTCGGGACCCTTCTCTACCGCGAAGCGGAGGGGAATCCCTTCTTCATGGTGGAGATCCTGAAATTGCTCACCGCGGAGAAGGTGCTCGCGAAGAAGGGTGAGACCTGGGCGCTGGCGACGACGGTGGACAAGATCTCCATTCCCGACAAGGTCTACGACGTGGTGATGCGGCGACTGAGCCGACTCGGACCCCGCGAGCGCGAGATCCTCGAGCTGGGCGCCGTGGAAGGGGATGTGTTCCATTCGGGCACGATCCTGCGCGGACTGAGCCTCGAACGCATGCCGCTCTTGAAGACACTCCAGTTCCTGGAGCAGATCCACCACCTGATCCACGCGGCGGGCCCGCAGTACCATTTCGACCATTCGAAAATTCGAGAGATCCTCTACGACAGCATTCCCCCCGAGCTTCGGATCGAATATCACACGGTGGTGGGGCAATTCCTCGCGGAGAGCTTCGGGGAATCGGAGGAGCACGCGGGAGTCATCGCTCACAATCTCCTCGCGGCGGGGCTCAAGTCGGAGGCGCTCCCGTTCCTCATCCTCTCGGCGAACGCGGCCGCGCGGCTCTTCGCTCACGCCGACGCCATCCGCTACCTCGAGCGCGCGGAGAGCCTGCTGCACGACCTCCATCCGGACCATCCCCCGGAAGAGGGAGTCCGGCAGCTGGTGGACATCCGGCAGCGGCGCGGAGACCAGGAGTACGCGGCGGGTCGCTACCGCGCCGCGCTCGTGAGCTACGAGACAGCGCTCACCCTGACGCACGCGGCGCCCGACGCCCGCGTGGAGGCCGATGTCGTGCGCGCCATCGGGCGCATGCACTACCTCCTGGGGCACCCGGCCGAGGCGCTGAAGAGTTACGAAGAGGCCATCGCCCGCTATGCCGCTCTCGCGGAGGAGTCGCGGGCCTCGGGAGACGCTTCGAGGCTCAACACGGCGCTCCGGGAGCTGGGGAAGCTCCACTTCTTCAAAGGCGAGATGGAGACGGCGGAGGGCTTTCTGCGCGAGGCCATCGCCATGGCCGAAACGCGCGGAGACGACCGACTCCGGGCCGCGGCCCTCAACAATCTGAGCGGCATCCACTACGTGCGCGGCGATCTCGAGGAGGCGTTCGCGTGCCACCGGGTCTGCTTCACGCTCCGCGAGCGTCTCGGGGATGAATTGGGTCTGGCCCAGTCGCACAAGAACATCGGCATCCTCCACTACCGGCTCGGCGAATCCCGCGAGGCGGAGGAGCACTTGAACGACGCGCTCGCTCTCTACCGGAAGGCCGTGGACCGCCGCGGGGAAGCGGTGACCCTGCGGCATCTCGGGAACCTTCACTATCAGGAAGGGGATCACGCCGGCGCGCAGCGTCACTGGGAAGCGTCCCTCTCGCTCTGCCGCGAGCTGGGTAACTCGGAGGATCTCTGCGTTTGCCTGGGCAATCTGGGGCTCGTGCGGTTCGAGCAGGGGCACTACGCGAGCGCGGAGAGGCTCTACCGCGAGTCGCTCGAGATCCGCACGTCGCAGGCTCAGCGAAATCAGTTCCTCGCGATCCTCCACGACAACCTGGCGGAGCTGTATCTGGACCTGCACCAGCTCGACCGGGCGGCGGCGGAGGTGCGGCTCGCGGAGCAGATCGCCACGGACCTGGACTCGGCGCCGATCCTGACCGAAGTGCACGCCAAGCGCGCACTCCTCTGCTCCGCCCGTGGGAACCTCGAGGAAGCGCGCGAGCACGTGAAGCGGGCGCTCGCCTACGGCGAGCCCACCGGGCATGTGGAAAGCCTGATCGAGGCCCTGGTGGCGTCCGCCCAAGTGGAGCTCAAGGCCGGAAACCACGGCGAGGCGAAACGGTCGGCGCGGCAGGCGCGCGATATCGCGCGCTGGTCCAAGATGGCGTACTTCGAGCTGCGCGCCGCCTTGACGGCCGCGCGCGCGGCCTGCGGGGAGGGAACGGGCGCGGAGTCCCTCGAGGAGCTGCGCGACTTGGTCCGGCGCGCGACCGAGCGCGGATTCCGCTCGCTGGCGGCCAAGGGTCTGGACCTGATCGGCCAGATCCGCGCGAGATCGGGCGATCTCGGCGGCGCGGCCGAGGAATTCACGGGGGCCGCGGATCTGATGAGGGAGGTGCTGGTGTCCCTCAGCGAGGAGGATCGCCGCTCCCTCCTGCACCATCCCGAGTGGAAAGGGATGATGGGGAATCTCCTCGACACGCTGGTGCAGGTGGGACGGCGGGACGAGGCGCTCGCCTACCTCGTGGCGTTCGGTGCCGCGAGCTGCGACGTCATGCCCGTGTCCGTCGAGGGTTCACCCGCGCGCGACCCCGCGCTGGCGGGTACCGACCGCGCGACCTAGCGCGCGGGCCAGGGGAAGATCGACACGCCCACCCCGGCCACCAGCCGGTTCGAGCTCGCACCGAATTCTCCCTGAGCGTTGCTCTCGTGCTGATATCCCAGGTTCATGTTGACCGACGCCGAGGAGCCCACCAGAACCCGCATGCCGCCCGTGATCGTGGGGGCGAGCACCGCCGTGTCGTTGAGCGAGAAGCCGTTGTAGAAGAGCGTGCCGAAGCCGACGCTCGCGAAGGGAATCACCCCACCCTGCGGTGAGAAGTTGTAGGTCAGACCCGCGGTGGCGCCCAGCGCGGTGTCGCTGGAGCCGTTCTGGGACTCGTGCCGGGTCATGAATCCTCCGGTCACCTCGTAGTGCCTCGAGATGCAATAGCCCAGCGTGGGCGTGATCTCGAGCTTCGTGAACGTGTCCACGTTTCCGTATCCCTCGCGCTTCATGTTCCAGTGGCTGTAGGAAACCGAGGGCGAGAACTCGATCGTCCCCGCGGGGATGGATCGGGCCGTCTTCTCCTGCGTGGCGATCTGGGCGCCGAGCGACGTCGCCGGCAGCGCCAGCAGCGTCGCCGCGCCGAGCGGCACCAGCGCCGATACGAGCCATCGAAGCTTCATGGCAAACGCTCCTTCCGAATGCGTGTTTTTTTGTGGAAGCGCGGGCGACAGGACCCCGACCGGTTGCGACGCCCGTTCCTCCCAGGCTAGCAAATTCCGAGCCCGGCTCCTGGCCCGACTCTTGCGGTTTTCGTCCCACGACCCAGATCCATCCATCGACGCTCGGGGGCGTTTCGATGCCGCATCCCAAACGAGACTACCAAGATGAAGCTATGTCGCCCCGCCCGCATCCTGGGCCCGCGATCGTGCACGGCGTGCGATCCCCGCGAGGAATCGGCCGGCGGATTGCGGCCATCGTTGCGATTTGCGCGATAGACCTGCATGCGATCGGATGCGAAAAGCTGCTCACCGCGAAACCCGATCCAGGCGGGCGATTCGACACGCCGCTGCCCGGGCTCGGCAACGGTGAGCTGGGCGACTTCCAGGCGGGGCACACGCAGTTCCGGAAGGCGTTCACGATCGCCGAGGGCCTGGGGCCCATCTTCAACAACGTGTCGTGCGCCTCGTGCCACAGCGGTGACGGCCGCGGGCGGCCCGAGAACACTCTGACGCGCTTCAGCCGCGGGACCGATCTCGCGCTGGACATCGGCGGACCCCAGATCCAGGACAAGGCGATCCCGGGCGCCGAGGCGGAGCATCTCCCCTCCGGGGTGGACGTCTCCTATCGGATGCCTCCTCCCGTCTTCGGCGTGGGCCTGATCGAGGCGATTCCCGATTCCGCGATCCTCTCGCATCAGGATCCGGGGGACACGGACGGGGACGGCATCTCCGGACGCGCGAACATGGTCACGCCGGCCCCGTACGTGCCGTCCACCGAGCCGGGGGGCGGTGCCGGGCTGCACGTGGGAAGGTTCGGACGCAAGGCCCAGGTCTCCAATCTCCTGCAGCAGACCGTCGAGGCGTACCACCAGGACATCGGCATGACCTCGTCCTATCGTCCCGTCGAGAACGTGAACCCGGTGGCGTCGCACGCGGCCGTCGATCCCGCGGCGGATCCGGAGCTGACCGACCGGGAAGTCGAGAGCGTCATGCAGTACATGAGAATGCTCGCGCCTCCCGCGCCGGGCGCTCCCACCGCGTCCCGTGCCCGGGGCGAGATCCTGTTCTCCTCGGCCCGCTGCGCGGTCTGCCACGTTCCCACGTTCCACACCGGGCCGCACGAGATCGAGACTTTGGCCGACCGTGACGTGACGTTCTATTCCGACCTCCTGCTCCACGACATGGGGGATGGGCTCGCCGACAACCGCCCCGACGGAGACGCCGACGGGCACGAATGGCGCACGGCGCCCCTGTGGGGGCTCCGCGTGGCGCGCGAGTATCTGAACGGACAGCTCTTCCTGCTGCACGACGGCCGCGCCCACACCGTGGACGAGGCGATTCGTCTCCACGGCGGCGAGGCCACGGGCGCGCGCGACGCCTTTCTGGCCATGCCCGCCGAGGACCAGGCGGCGCTTCTCGACTTCGTGGAGTCACGATGAGGGCCCGGAGCGCGGCGATCGCCGCCTTGTTCCTGGCGCTCGGGCTCGGCGCGGCGTCGCCTGGAAGCGCCGCGGCCACGATCGCCGGCCCGCGACGTGACCTCTTCCCGCCGCCTCCGCTCACGACGCCTTATCACGGATCGCTCGACGGTCTCGCCTATGGTGGGCAGGGCGAGCTGCGCTTCGCCGAGGACCGCCAGGCGGGCGTGTCCAATCCGGAGTGGTTTTCGGTCGGACGCGTGAACGGGTTCGCCTTCGCTCATCTGAGCGATCGCCTGGACGCCGCCGGCCAAGCGTGCTGGGACCGAGGCTCGGACGACTTCGTGCTGGAGCGCGCCGAGCTGGGCGTGCGAATCAAACAATCCATGCAGGCGCACGCGGGCATCTTCCTCCTACCCCTGGGCCGGACCAACCTGTCGCACGACGCGCCGGATTATGACTTCGCGGAGCGCTCGCTCGTCGCCACGCAGCTCATCGGAGTGCCGAACGCGCAGCTGGGGGTCGGCGCGCGGAGCATGCCCCGGGAGGGAAACGCATCGCGCCTCACCTGGGAAGCCGACCTGGTAACGGGCTACGACGACGGCATCATCACCGAGTCTTCCGGCGGCACCCGCGTTCCGAGCGGCCGGAACAATTACGGGGACAAGAACGGAATCCCCGCGATCGCCTGGCGCGTGGCCATGCACGGGCGGTCCGGGAGCGAAGTGGGGCTCGCGGCCGAGAGCGGGCAGTACAACCAGACGGTAGTGGGCGGCGTCCACGTCGACAGCGCGCGCTGGGCCCACGTCGTGATCGCCGACGGGAGCGCGGTGTTCCATGGATTCGGTCTCTTCTCCGAGGCCGCGTACGCGGCCATCGACGTGCCCCCGGGCCTCCGGGCGCTCTACGCGCAGCGGCAGTGCGGCGCGTCGGTCGAGGTGGTGCGGAATCTCTTCGATCCGTTGTTTCGCGGATGGCGCGGCTCCTGCCTCACCGGGGGAATTCGCGCCGACGCGGTGGACTTCGACCGGTCGATCCAGGGAGATTCGAGGGCGCGGCTCTCGGCCAGCCTGAATCTCCATTCGCGGCCGCTGGCCGTGACCCGGTTCGGTTGGTACTACGAGATCAAGCGCGATCGCTTCAACAACTCGACCCCGTTCGCGGGTCTCACGTTCACGGCGGCCACCTACTTCTAGCTCTTGCCCGGGTCCCGCCCCAGGGCCCATGATGGGCGGCATGATCGACTTCGCCGCCATCGACCGATACCTCGATCAGCACCTGGACGAGAGCCTGGCCGAGCTGATCCGCTATGCGGCCCAACCCAGCGTCGCGGCTCAGAACGTCGGGATGGAAGACTGCGCGCGCCTCGTGGCCGAGATGCTCCGCGCGCGCGGGTTCGCCGTGGAGGCCCTGCCTTCGGGCGGGTATCCGGTCGTGGTCGCCGAGCGGGAAGGCGTGCGGGACCGCACACTCCTCATCTACAACCACTACGACGTTCAGCCCGCGGAGCCGCTGGAGCTCTGGACGAGCCCGCCGTTCATGCCGACGTTGCGGGACGGGCGTCTGTACGGACGAGGGGTGAGCGACGACAAGGGGCACCTGACCGCGCGGCTCCTCGCCCTCGATGCGCTCCTCGACCAGACGAAGAGCCTTCCGTGCCGGATCAAGTTCGTGATCGAGGGAGAAGAGGAGATCGGGAGCGTGCGGCTTCCCGGGTTCGTGAAGCAGCACCGCGAGCGGCTGAAAGGGGACGCCTGCCTCTGGGAGTTCGGCTACGTGGATCACCGCGACGTGCCGCTCCAGTACGCGGGGCTGCGCGGCATCTGCTACGTCGAGCTCTCGGTGGAGTCCCTGGGCCGCGACGTCCACTCGGGAATCGGCGGGTCGATCTTCCCCAACGCCGCCTGGCGGCTGACGTGGGCTCTCGCGAGCCTCAAAGGCAAAGACGAGCGCATCCGGATCCCCGGGTTCTACGATCCCGTGCGACCGCCGACCGCGCGCGACCGTGAGCTCATGAGCCTGGCACCCGACATGGCGGAGGACTACCGGGCGCGTTACGGCGTGAAGGAATTTCTACGCGGGTTGAAAGGCGGGCCGGACCTTTCGATCGCCGAGGTCTTCGAGCCCACCTGCACGATCTGCGGTCTCACGGCGGGATACCAGGGCAAGGGCTCGAAGACGGTGCTGCCGGCGCGGGCTTCCGCCAAGGTGGACTTTCGGCTCGTGCCCGACATGACCCCTGAGCAGGTCTTGAAGCAGCTTCGCGCCCATCTCGATCACGAAGGGTTCCCCGAAGTCCGGATCGAGTTTCTGGGAGGGAATCCCGCGGGGCGCACGGACCCCGACGATCCCTTCCTCAAGCTGGTCTCCGAGACCGCGCGACCCGTGTACGGCGTGCCGATGCAGATCGTGCCGATGGTCGGAGGCTCGGGACCCAACCACGCCTTCATCCAGGAGCTGGGCGTCCCCGTCGCGACCGCCGGGTTCGGAAATCCGGACACGCGCGCCCACGCGCCCGACGAGAACCTGCGCGTCGACCTCTATCTGAAACACGCGAAGCACGTGGCGCGCATGATCCACGCCTTCGCGGAGGCGTCGCCGGGGACGAACCTCCGCCGGTGATCCCATGTGCGGGATAGCCGGATTCTGCCGCTTCAGATCGAACGATCCCGAATCCCCAGCGAATCCAGAGCAAACCGAGGCGATTCTCCGCCGGATGGCTCGGTCGCTCTCCCATCGGGGCCCGGATGGTCAGGGGATCTGGCAGGGGGACGGAGCGGGTCTGGCCTATGCCCGGCTCGCGGTGGTCGATCTGGCCGCCGGCTCCAGCCCCTTCGTGAGCGAGGACGGCAGGACCGTGCTGGTGCTGAACGGTGAGATCTACAACCACGTCGAGCTGAGGGACGAGCTCGTTCGCCAGGGGCACCGCTTTCGCACCCGCACCGATACCGAAGTGCTCCTTCAGCTCTACGAGGCGATGGGGGAGCGATGCCTGAGCCGCTTGCGCGGGATGTTCGCGTTCGCCATCTGGGACGGGCGCGAGCGCCGGCTCCTGCTCGCCCGCGACCGGCTCGGGATCAAGCCCCTCTACTACCGCTGGGGCGACGAGGGGTTCGTCTTCGGCTCCGAGCTGAAGACCATTCTCGAATACCCCGGCGTCTCCCGTGCGGTGGACGAGCGCGCGATCGAGGAATTCTTCACGTTCGGATACGTTCCCGCCCCGCGCACCATTCTCCATGGGATCTCCAAGCTCGAGGCGGGTGAGTCGCTCCTGGCGACGTCGCGCGGCGTCGAGCGGACGCGGTACTGGGACCTGAACTTCACGCCGCAGGCCCACTCGAACGGCGACGCGCTCGCGCGGGAGCTGAGGCAGGCCATCGACGGCGCCGTCACGGGCCAGCTCGGCGCGGATGTTCCCGTGGGCACGCTTCTCTCCGGCGGAGTCGATTCGACGGCCGTCCTCGGGTTCATGGCGGAGCGCATGGGCAATGCCGTTCCCTCGTTCACCGCGAGCTTCCCGGGAACCCGCGACGAGGACCAGATGTTCGCGGACCTGGCGGCCCGCCGTTACGAGTCGGAGTGGAAGGACGTCCCGATCCCGGAGCCCTCGCCGGAGCTTCTCGACACGATGGCGTGGCACTTCGACGAGCCGTTCGCCGATCCGTCCGCCGTTCCGACCTTCCTCGTATGCGCCGAAGCGCGGCGGCGGGTGACGGTATGTCTCTCGGGAGACGGCGGGGACGAGAGCTTCGGCGGGTATCGGAGATATCGCGACAACGAATCTCGGAAGGCGGTCCTGGATCTGGTGCCCGGGGGCACAGCGCCGGCCCTCCTATCGGCCGCTTCCCGATGGGCTCCCGACGGGAAGTGGGTCCCCAAGCCGATGCGTCTCCGGGGTCTCTTTGAAAGCGCGCGCCACGGACCTCTGGAGTCCTACGCGAATGTGATGTCGATGTGCGAAACCGAATCGAGGCGCCGGCTTCTCGGCCGTTCCCTGACGAAGCGCCTGGAGGGCTACGACGCGCGGTCGGTGCTCGAGGAATGCTTCGCACGGTCCGCCCGCTGGGACTCGACGGCGCAGCTTCAGTACACCGACTTCAAGACCTACCTCGCGGACGGAATTCTGACGAAGGTCGACCGCGCCAGCATGGCGCACGGGCTCGAGGTCCGGGTTCCACTCCTGGACCACCCCCTCGTCGAATTCATGGCCCATCTTCCTTCCTCGACGAAGGTGGCGTGGGGAAGCGGGAAGCGGCTCCTCCGAAGATCTCTCAAGGGCATCGTGCCCGAGCAGATCCTCAATCGCCGCAAGCGCGGGTTCACGCCTCCCCTCGGACGCTGGCTCGAAGGATCCGTGGGCACGGTCCTCGAGAGCCGCGTGCTGGGAAAGAATCCTTTCGTCTCGGGATATCTCGAGATGGACGAAGTCATGCGGCTCTGGACCGAACATCGGGCCGGCGCGCGCGGCCGGTCGCAGCTTCTCTGGGCCATTCTCATGCTCGAGAACTGGGGCCGCCGCTTCTCCTAAGTAGCTGCCCCGAATCGCATTTGGTCCGGTCTCTCTCCCGCCGAATCCTCTCTGGAACTCCGTCCTTCCGGCCGATAACCCAAGAGTCATGCTCCCACGAGACCCCAAGGACACTTCGGCCGCGCGAGCCCAGGTCGGCGGGCGCGCGCCCGACTTCCAGACGCTCTTCGAATCGGCGCCGGGTCTCTACCTCGTCCTGAAGCCCGACCTCACCATCGTCGCGGTCAGCGAAGCCTACCTGCGCGCCACCATGACCGAGCGCGCGAAGATTCTCGGGCGCGGAATCTTCGAGGTCTTCCCGGACAATCCGGACGAGCCCGAGGCGACGGGGGTACAGAATCTGCGCGCTTCGCTCTCGCGGGTGCTCGACCGCCAGACGCCAGACACGATGGCGGTTCAGAAGTACGACATCCGGCGCCCGGAATCGGAAGGGGGTGGGTTCGAGGAGCGGCACTGGAGTCCCGTCAATTCCCCGGTCCTCGGAGCCGACGGAGAGGTCGCTTACATCATCCATCGGGTCGAGGATGTGACGGAGTTCGTCCGGCTGAAGAATCAGGGGAGCGAGCAGGTTCGCCTCACCGAGGAGCTCAAGACGCGGGCGGAGCGGATGGAAGCCGAGATCTTCCGCCGCGCGCAGGAAATTCAGGATGCGAACCGGATGCTGCGGGAATTTCAGGGAGAGCTGGAGGAGCGCGTCCTCGCGAGGACGGGAGAGCTGCGCCGGGCCAACGAGGAGCTCAAGCGCGAGATCCAGGAGCGCGAGCGGACCGAGGAGGCGCTCCACCAGAGCGAGGGGCAGCTCCGCCAATCCCAGAAACTCGAGGCGGTCGGAAGGCTCGCGGGGGGCATCGCCCACGACTTCAACAACCTGCTCACGGTGATCCTGAGCTACAGCGACATCATTCTACGCACCGGCGCTCCCGCCGGCCCGATCCGTAACGGCCTCGAGGAGATCAAGGCGGCGGGAGAGCGCGCCGCCTCTCTCACGCATCAGCTTCTCGCGTTCAGCCGCCAGCAGGTGCTCGAGCCCAAGGTCCTGGACGTGAACGAGGTTCTGACCACCCTGTCCCAGATGTTGAAACGCCTGCTCGGGGAGGACATCGAGCTCCGTCTATCGCTCGCTCCGGTTCTCGACCGCGTGATGGCCGATCGAGGCCAGCTCGATCAGGTGGTGATGAACCTCGTGGTGAACGCGCGCGACGCCATGCCCCACGGCGGTCGTCTGA
Organism: Candidatus Eiseniibacteriota bacterium; assembly: GCA_041486775.1. Taxonomy (GTDB): domain Bacteria; phylum Eisenbacteria; class RBG-16-71-46; order SZUA-252; family SZUA-252; genus WS-7. The sequence goes on from JBGPMB010000004.1 coordinate 35,436, forward strand.
ACATCGAGACGGCCAACGTGACCCTGGACGAGTCGGTGGGCGAGACCCATTTCGACGTCCGTCCGGGAAGCTATGTCATGCTGGCGGTGAGTGACACCGGCGTCGGCATGGACGCCGCGACGAAGGCCCGCGTGTTCGAGCCCTTCTTCACGACCAAGGAGCGCGGGAAGGGCACGGGTCTGGGATTGTCCACGGTGTTCGGGATCGTCAAGCAGAGCGGCGGCAACATCTATTTCTACAGCGAGCCCGAGGTCGGGACCACCTTCAAGGTCTACTTCCCGCGCGCGGATGGGAAGCTGGCCTCACCCGAGGAGCCCTCGGCCGGGGCCCGCGGGGCGCGAGGCACCGAGACGATCCTCCTCGTGGAGGACGAAGAACAGGTGCGCGAAGTCGCGGGCACAATCTTGCGCGCGGCCGGGTTCCACGTTCTCGTCGCTGCGACGCCCGCCGAGGCGATCCTCCTCTGCGAAAAGAGCCCGGAGCATGTCGACCTGGTCCTGACCGACGTCATCATGCCCAAGATGAACGGGCGCCAGGTCGCGGAGCGCGTCCGGGAGCTGCGGCCCGGCGTCCGCGTGCTCTTCATGTCGGGCTACACCGACGACATGATCTTGAGTAACGGCATCCTCGAGCTCGGCGCTTCCTTCATCCAGAAGCCCATGACGCCGGACTCGCTGACGCGTAAGGTCCGCGAAGTCCTCGATCGGCCCGTGGAGTCGCGCCTCAGTTGATCGCGTTCGCCGCCTTCTTGCCGAGCATCCCGCCGATCTTGCCTCCGAGGAACTGACCCGCCGCCGCTCCCAGCGGTCCGCCGATCGATCCTCCGAGCGCGCTTCCCAGCGAGCCGCCGAGATTGCTGCCCATCCCCTGGACCATTCCCCCGGCCATGCCCTTCGCCATGCCCCCGAGCCCACCCATTCCCCCCATCGCGCCCATCTTCTTCATCATCTCGTCCATGTCGGTGACTTCGTAGTTCTTGGGAACCGCGAAGAGCTCGGCCGGTTGCGGCTCCATTTCTCGGTTCTTCCACTCGATGGTCGACTTCGCGCCGTCCACCAGGCCCTCCATCCGGACCGGAGCGCCCGTCGCCTTATCGAACCAGCCGAGCACGTCTCCTCCCTCGTAGGTCATCCGGAGCTTCTTCACCGCCGCGCCGTCGAGGGTTGCGTCTCCCAGATCCTCCACCTGGACGTCGGGCGGCGCCGCGCTCTTCGCACCCGCCTCGCCCTCCTTTTTGGATTTCACCCCCGCCTTCGAGGCGGTCTCCGCCATGGCCTCGCGTGATTGCTTCATCGCCCTCTTCTCGTCGGGCATCAGCATGTAAGAGGTTCCCTTGGAGTCGCCGGTCTCCAGCATGACGAACTGCTGTCCCTCCGAAGCCATCTCGGTGCGGATCTGCCCGTGGTCCACGAAGCGCTTCATGGTCATCTCGCCGTTCTTGCCGTGGATGACTAAGTCCTCGTGGTAGGACGCGGGGGGCGCGTACCGGGGGAGCCCCGTGGCGGCGAAGCTCACGAGCTTGGCCCCCTTCGCGGCGGCTTTGTCCGCAGCAGGCTTCTCACCCGAGCGCGCAACCGCCGGCGCAAGGCAGAGGAGAAGCGCGAGAGAAGCGACGATACCGCGCGGGGCGACGGGGGAGCGACGCAAGTTACCTAACCGCAAAGTCATGGCCGAATCTCCTCTTCTCTTGGATCAAGGGGACGGATTACGCGTCAGGTTCAGAGGGTACCCTCCCCGGCACCCACGAACAACCCTTCAAGGTAGCTCGTTCAAGGACCGATACATCCGCTGATTAGCTCGCTCACAGAAGAATCGGTCGTGTCGCCGAGGAGGGTCCCGTGAACCGTCGCGTCTGGATTGTTTTCGCTCTTTGCCTGGCCGTCATCCTGTTACGGGCGTCCGCGTCTTCCGCAACGCCTTCGACCCCTCCGGACGCCGGCACGGGATCCGTGCCCGTTCCCGGAACGGGGCCCCCTGCTGCAACGCCGGAGCCGCCCTCCTCCCCCATTTCCGCGAGCGGGAGCATGTCGTTTGCAACCCGCTACCTGTTCCAGGGGATCGATTACAGCAACTCGAAGCCCGTGCTCAATCCCGAGGCGGATCTGAGCGCGGGGCCCATCTCCGCGAAGCTGTGGATGAACCACGACCTGGATCTCGGGGTCTCGAACGAATTCGACTTCTCGGTTCTCCATGAATGGAAGGCGAAGAAATTCTCGTTCACGACCGGGTACACCTATCTCTGGTATCCGCATCGGGACGGATGGGACCCTTCGCAGGAGCTGTATCTCGAGGCGTCGCGCGACGGAGTCCTCAACCCCTCCCTGAGCGTCCATTACGACTTCGACGCCGGAATGGGAACGTACTCCACGTTCGGATTGAGCCACGGATTCGAGCGCTCGGCCGGAACCCTGACCCTCGGCGCGAACCTCTTCTACCAGGACCACTACTACGGTCTCTCCGGCATCCCGGCCAGTGAGTGGAACGCGCATTTCGAGAAATCGTTCCACCACACCACCCTCACGCCTTCTCTCTCGCGATTCGTCACCTGGTCGAACGGCGATTTCCGGGACGTGAACGCGGTGAAGAGCGCGTGGCTCTTCTCCTTCCAGATCGCACGGGACTTCTAGTCGGAGTCGAAATGGACCGAACCGCCATGGACGGGCTGCGGCCGTTGGTGCCGTACGTCGTCGCGACCGGCTTCACGACCGCGCTCCTGGGTGACGAACGCACCCTGCGCGAGTTCGTGGTGGGGGAGCACATGCGTGAGCGGGTCACCGCTCGAGGGCGTACCGCGGTCCTGATCCTGATCAACGACAGCTACGATGCGCTGACGGAGCCCCAGCTCAGGATCGGCGTCAAGAAGGATGCCGCGCTCCTGGAACGGTTCCGCCCGTATTGCGGGCGCCCGATCGCCGAGGTTCCCGACCCCTTCGAGTGCCATGAGAGCTACTCCGAGCACTTCGCGGCCGCATGGAGGGCCCGGCTGGACGCGCTGGGCATTCATCCCATTTTCATCGACACCTATCAGGCTTACCGGCGCGGCCACTACGCGCCCTTTCTCCGGACCACGTTCGAGAACCACCGGGAGATCCAGAACGCCCTTGCCGCTCAGTTCGAGGACTTCACGATCCGGAGCCTCTATCGGCCGCAGTGCCCCCGCTGCTTCTGCATCGATACGACCCGCGTTCTGGCGGTCGAGGGGGGAGCCATCCGGTTCGATTGCGAGCGCTGCGGCCACGCGGCGAGCTCGGACATCGCCGAGATCAAGGGCAAGCTGAGCTGGAAGCTGGACTGCGCGGCCCGGTGGAACCTCTACGGCGTCGATCTCGAAGTGTTCTCCAAGGTTCACCTCGCGGACCGCGGCACCCTGAGCGTGTCGAAGTTCATCTCCCGGGAGTTCTTCGGCGGCCGGGTCCCCGTCTCGGTGACCTACGGCCAGGTCCTTCTGGACCGGGACGTGTCCTATCGCCTGTTCGAGATCCTGCCGCCCCCCTTGCTCAAGAAGCTCCTCCTCACGGAAATCCGACGCGATCTGCTCGTGACGAGGGACTACATCGAGAACTTCTGCCAGAAGGCGAACGTGATCGCCGGGATGAGCTACGTGGATTACGTCCGCCGGGAGCTCCCGCGCCGCGCCCTCCGCGCCGCGGGCGGGAATCATCACGACCCGGAGCAGGCGGCGAATGGGTCGGATCTGGACGACCCCTGCCTGATCGCGCACGGCCTTCGTTTCGCGCAGTACTTCTACGAGCGCAACCATGAGCTCAAGTATCCCGACGTCGCCGCGATCGCGTCCCTGGGCCGGAAGACGGCGCTGGCGCTCCGCGATCTCATCCGGTACGCCGCCACGTTGCGCCAGGGCCAGAGCCTCGAGGCGGGGGTCTCGGACCTGATTCGCACGCACATGCTTCGCAACCCGCATAGTCAGCAGTCCTACCGGAGTCTCCGGATTCTGTTCCGCCAGCCCCAGGGGCCCAGCGCGGCGGGACTTCTCGCTTCCGCGCCCCTGGAGTATCTGGCTCTCATGGAGTCGATTCTCTCGCTGCACCTGCTCGGATCCGACGCGCCCGCGCCGGAGATCACCCAGGATGGAGGCCACTCATGAAACGAGTCCTTGTCGCGTTACTTCTGGCCGGCGTCTTCGTGGCGCCCGCGGGCTGTGGGTCGGGACACTCGGGAGCCGGCGCGAAACATGCCTCGGACCCCTCGCTCGACCGCGTGAAACACGCCGGCGTTCTGGTGTGGGGGGCGGACGTCATCGGCGGGATCCCCTACGCGTTCGAGGATCCCAAGAATCCGGGGACCTACATCGGTTTCGAAGTGGACATCGCCCGCGAAGTCGCGCGTGAGCTCGGCGTCCAGCCGAAGCTCGAGATTCGCGCCTGGGATACCCTGATTCCCGAGCTTCAGAAGGGCTCGTTCGACATGGCGATGAACGGGATCGAAGACACTCCCGACCGTGCGGCGATCGTCGCCTTCTCCGATCCGTACTTCGTCTACTCCCAGCAGCTCACGGTCCGTGAAGGCACAACGGGGGTCAGCAGCCTGACCGACCTGAAAGGAAAGACGGTCGCGACGCTCTCGGGAACCGCCGCGGAGGACATTCTGCGCCAGACCGCCGGCATCAAGGTGGTGACCCATCCCGAGATCATCTACAGCTATCGCGACCTGCAGAGCAACCGGGTCGATGCCGTTCTCCTCGACACCCCGATCGCGGCGGCCTACGGCGCTTCCAACCCGAAGCTGAAGAACGTCGGCGAGTCCTTCGGGGAAGGCAGGTACGTCGCGGCGTTTCGTAAGGAGGATGGATCCCTGCGCGCGGCGGTGAACGTCGCACTCGAGGATCTCAAGCGAAGCGGGAAGCTGAAGGAGATCTACTCGAAGTGGGGAATCCTGGACAAGCACCAGGCAAAGATCGGAATCCTGTGACGGAAGCGGCTCCGATCGAAAAGCGTCCCGGGACTCCGGTCTCGTCCGGCGCCGAGCGGCACGAGCTGATCTCTCCCGTCACGGGGGAGGTTCTGCGCCAGGTCCGCCTCGCGACCCACGAGGAGATCCTGGCTGCCGCGCGGCGGCTGATGGCCCACCCCGGCACGACCTCGGACGAAGACCTCTTCGCCTTCTTCCGGCGATTGAGGGATGAGCTCAAGGCCCGTCGGGGAGACCTGGTCGGGATCACCGTCGCCGAAACCGGATTCATCCTGCGTGACGCGGAAGAGACGGTGGACGCCGCGATCGACTTCCTGGGGTCGTTCGAGACGTTCGTGGCGCAACAGCCGAGGCCCGAGCTCGTCTTTCATCATTCCTATTCGTCGAGCACCCGCCGGAGCATGCGCCTGACCAGCCGCCCCTATCGCCTCGTCGCGGCTCTGGTTCCCCAGAACGCGTCCCTGAGCCTGGGGATCACCATCCTGGCGTCCGCGCTCTATGCGGATTCCCGCGTTCTGCTGCGCCCCTCGCTCCAGACGGCGTCGACAGGCGCCCTCCTCGCCGAAGCCGTTGCGTCGAGCGGTCCGCCGGAGGGCCGGCTGGACATCGTGAATTCGCTCGCCAGCACGTTCCTCGAGGCGGCCTGCGCCAGCGAGCACGTCGAGGTGGTCCATTACATCGGAAGCAATCGGCACGCGGCGTCCGTGCTCCACCAGACGTTCGCGGCGGGCAAGGTCTGCCTGCTGGACGGCCAGGGAAATGGAATGCTCTACGTCGACGAGACGTATCCGCTCGAAACGGCGGTGCGCCTCATCACCGACGCGGCCACGCGATTCAACGGGGAGACATGCACCTCGATCAACGGAGTGCTCGTGGAGGAGGCTCTGTTCCCGCGGCTCCGCGACGCCCTCGTTGATTCGTTCCAGTCGCTCGAGCTCGGGGACCCCTTCGCCGCGGGGACGCGGATCGGGCCTCTGTTCAGCGAGAATCAGGCTCAGAGCCTCCGGCAGCTCCTCTCCTCGGAGGGGGCTCGTGTGATCTCGGGAGGACAAGGCACGGGCGCCTATTTTCGCCCGGCGGTGGTCGAGGGGGCCCGTCCCGGGCATCCGATGGTGCGGGAGGGGCTCTACGGACCCGCCCTCTGGATCCAGCCGGTCCCGTGGAATGAGATCTCTCGCTGGCTCGCGGCCAACCGCTTTCCGCTCAGCGATGCCGTGCTCAGCGCGCGGCCGGAAGCGATCCGGGAGTTTGCGGGTCTGTCCCGCGCGCCGCGCGTGTGCGTGAACGCGGACCCCTCGATCGAATCCATGTTCGAGCCGTGGGGTGGATACCCCCCGGGCAGCCTGAATCCGGTGTCCCCCTGGGTCCAGAAGTACCGGCAAAGCTATCAGCTCGACGGCCAGCCCGATGAGATCGCCTCGGCCGCGGCCACAGCGCGGGTCATCCCCTAGGCTCGCCATGCGAATCCCACCGCTCTCCATCCGGGCGAAGGTGCTCCTGATCGTGGCGGGAACCCTGATCGTCGCCAACGCCATCTCGACCGTGGCCGTCCGCCAGATCGTCTACAAGTACGTGGTCAGCCAGAAACTGAGCACGGTCGAGCTCCTGGCCTCCTCGTTCGTGCACGACGTCAAGTACGAGGTGGATCCCAGCAAGGAGGGCACCACCCAGGACGTCATCGCCAAGTACATGACCTATTACCGGAACATTCGGGGGATTTCCTTCTATGACCCCGCGATGACGGACGTGGCGGATTCCGATCCCTCCAGGCTCGGTCCCGCGACCCCCGGCCCCGACGTGGTCGCGGCCCTGCGGGCCGCCAAACCGAGCATGCGGGTCATGCAGGAAAACGGGCGCGCGCTCGGCATCCGGTCCGTGTCGCCGATTCTCCACGGGTCCAAGATCACCGGCGCCGCGGTGATCGAGATTTCGTTCGACGACATCACCGCGACCATTGCCAAGGTGGATCAGAGCATCATCGCCTTGCAGGTGATGAAGACGGTCATCGTCTGTCTGGCTCTCTACGTTCTCATCCGGCATGTCATTCTGTCCCGTTTGACCCGGCTGATCCAAGCGACCCACCGCATCGCGAAGGGGGACTACGACGTCGACCTTCCCGTCCGGCCGGCGGATGAGATCGCCGAGCTGGCCACGGCCCTGAACCGCATGTCGGCGGACCTGAAACGATCACGGGAGGAGCTGGACGAATACAACCGCCACCTCGAGAACATTGTCAAGGAGAAGACGGCCGCCCTCCAGAAGACCTATGAGGACTTGAAGAACGCGCAGAGCCACCTCGTATTGAACGAAAAGATGGCGTCCCTCGGCGTGCTGATCGCGGGCGTGGCCCACGAGATCAACACCCCCGTCGGGGCGATTCTGAACGTGTCGCGGAACCTGGCGCGGATGCTCGCCACGCTCCCGAAGTCCCTTCAGCCCTTCTGGCGGGGAGAGATCCCCCCGGCGGCGATGGCGGCGTGCCTGGAAGATCTCCGCGTGGCGAACACCAAGACGGGCGAGGTCTCTTCATACCGCGACGCGAAGCGGGTGGAGCAGCTCCTGGCCGAGCATCAGGTGGAGGGCGTGAAGGAGCGGGCCGCCGTGCTCGCGAGGCTGCGCTTCACCGAGGCCGAGCAGCTCCGGCAACACATCGCGTGTCTGAGCGACTCTTCCTTCCTGGAGCTTGCCGACGCGTACGGAAGCATCGCCCAGGGTGTCGCGATCGCGGAGACGAGCTCCCAGAAGATCGCGGAGATCGTGAGGGCGCTCAAGTACTACGCCCGGTCGGACATGGACCGCGTCGATCCGATCCAGATCAACGAGTCGATCCAGATCGCGCTGGTTCTTCTTCGGAATCACCTGAAGAACCGGGTCAAGGTCCGGACCGACTTGGCGCCCGGGCTGCCTCCGGTTCTCGGCACGGGTGAGCTGAACCAGATCTGGACCAATCTGCTCACGAATGCCTGCGACGCGATCGACGAGCTGGGACCGGACCACGAGGGTTTGATCGAGATCACGACTCGCAAGGCGGACGACCGGATCCACGTCGTGATCACCGACAATGGCGTGGGCATTCCCGCCGACAAGCTCGAGAAGGTATTCGATCCCTTCTACACCACGAAGGACATCGGAAAAGGGACGGGGCTCGGACTCTCCATCGTCTCGGGAATCGTGACCAAGCTCGGCGGGAACGTATCCGTCGTGAGCCGCCCCGGCGCCACCGCCTTCGAGATCCTGCTTCGGATCGCGGAGATTTCCTCGGCCCCCGCGAAGGGCGCCGAAGGGGACCCCCCCGCACGATCGCGGAGCCGCGCCGACGCAGACGCTCGTCCGGAGCGTGCCGCGTGAGCTCCATGGGAAACGGGGGCGCGCGATACGATGCCGGCCCGGTCCACGGTGGGCCGGAGTATCACGTCTTGTGCGTCGACGACGACGCCGAGTTCGTCAAGTCGCTCGAGCTGTTCTTGCCGAGCCGCGTCCATGAATCCTCGGCGGCGGGTCCGCGCTACCGGTTCCTCTTCTTCACCGACCCTCAGGACGCGCTCGATGCCCTGAACGAGATCCTGGCGGAGCAGGGCATCCTGACCATGGTGATCAGCGATCAGCAGATGCCGCACATGAAAGGGACCGAATTCCTCGGCCGCATCCGGGAGCGGTGTCCCGAATGCGTCCGTGTCTTGTTGACGGGGCATGCGGGGCTGGAGTCCGCGATCACCGCCATCAATGAACAGCTCCTGGACAAGTACCTGACCAAGCCCGTCGACGATGAGCACGACTTCACGGTCAGCATCGTGCATCTCCTTCAGCGATTCTGGATGCAACGCACCATCGATTCACAGCGGCGGATGATCGGAGAGCTGTACCGGTTCTCCAACAAGCTCAACGCGCTCGCGTCCCTTCCGGCGACCGTGGATCAGGTCGTCCGGTTCGCCCGCGTCGCGTTCGGCTGCGAGGATGCGTCCATCTGGCTCATGGAAGGAGACGTGTTCGTCCGGCAAGGAGATCCCGAAGGCACAGCCCCCCCGCCCGAGCGGCTCAGCGGACCGGAGGTGGAGAGGCTCTGGAATGCGCGCACCGCTCGAATCTCCTCGGGCGAAGCCTCGGTTTGGTGCGCGCCGCTCGAGGGGGGCGGGCTCGAGGAGGCGCCGTTCTTGCGCGCGACTCTCTTGAGCGCCAGCGAAGTGCTCGGCGTCCTCGTCGTGGGGGATCGGGTTGGAGGTGGCTCCTTCGACGAGCGGGACGAGGAGATCCTCACCTATGTCGCGGATACGGCCTCGATCGCCATCTACAATCGGCTCCAGGGCGGAGAACTGGCGCGCGCCTATC
>JBGPMB010000005.1:0-43432 GCA_041486775.1 Candidatus Eiseniibacteriota bacterium
CCGAGCGTGGGCTGGTAGCCCACCGCGCTCGGCATGCGGCCCAGCAGCGCCGACACCTCCGACCCCGCCTGGACGAATCGAAAGATGTTGTCCACGAAGAAGAGCACATCCTGGTTTTCCTGATCGCGGAAGTACTCGGCCATGGTGACGCCGGTCAGCCCGACACGCAACCGCGCGCCCGGCGGCTCGTTCATCTGGCCGAACACCATCACGGTCTTGTCGATGACGCCCGACTCCTTCATTTCCAGCCAGAGATCGTTCCCCTCGCGCGTCCGCTCGCCCACGCCCGAGAACACGGAGAAGCCGCCGTGCTCGGTGGCGATGTTGCGGATCAACTCTTGGAGAATGACCGTCTTTCCGAGGCCCGCGCCGCCGAAGTGGCCGATCTTTCCGCCCTTCGCGTAAGGCGCCAAGAGGTCGACGACCTTGATCCCGGTCTCGAAGATTCGCGCCACCGTCTCCTGCTCCTCGAACGTGGGCGGGGAGCGGTGGATCGGGAGCCGAAGCTCCGGCTCCTTCACGGGCGGACCCTGATCGATGGGCTCCCCGAGAAGGTTGAACACGCGACCGAGGGTCTGGCGTCCGACCGGGACCCGGATGGGTCCGCCCGTGTCGATCGCCTTCATGTTGCGCACCAGACCATCCGTGGAGGACATGGCCACACACCGGACCACCTCGTCCCCGATGTGGAGCGCGACCTCGATCGTGAGGTGAATGTTCTGCTCGGGATAATCGATCCGGAGCGCGTTCAGGATCGGAGGCAGGTGCTCGGGATCGAACCTCACGTCCACCGTGGGGCCGATCACCTGGATGACGCTGCCGATGTTGCCGCCCTTACCGTTCGTCTGAGTCGCGTTCGCCATGGTCCTTCCTTCTTATTTGAGCGCTTCGGCGCCGCCGACGATCTCGACGATCTCGCGCGTGATCGTGGCCTGGCGGGTCCGGTTCATGTGCAGCGTGAGGTTCTGGATCATCTCGTTCGCGTTCTTGGTCGCCGAGCCCATCGCGATCATCCGCGCGCCGTGCTCCGAGGCGGCCGACTCCGCGAGCGCCATGTAGAGACGCATCGCGAGGAAGTAGGGCACGATCCGGGTGAGGATGGTGCCGGGATCGGGCTCATAGATGTAATCGCGCCGTGTGCCGCCCGTGGGCCGACGCGTCCCGCCGGCGCCCTGGAGCGCCTCTCCCCCGAGCGGGATGTAGGGCTCCAGCACCACATCGCGATTCATCGCGCTCCGAAAGCGCGTGTAGATCAGGTCCACCTCGTCCAGCTCGCTCGCCTCGAAGCGCGTGAAGATGTCGCGGCTGGTCGTCTCCGCGAACTTCCAGTCGGCACTCCCGCCGAGATCGGTTCTCGAGGAGAGCATCGGCGCGTTCCGCCGGCGAAAATAGTCGAAGCCCTTCTTCCCCAGCAGCACGAGCTGCGTGGGCTGCGGCTTCTCGCGCATCCGGACCTCAGCCGCGCGGATCAGGTTCGCGTTGAAAGCACCCGCCAGTCCGCGGTCGGAGCTCACCAGCACGATCGCGCGGCGGCGCACTTCTCGACCCTGAAATGCCGGGTGGCTCAGATCCGAGGAGGCCTCGGCCAGATTCGCGAGCACGGCGGCGAGATCCGTCGCATAGGGGCGCGCCGACTCCACCGCCGCCTGCGCGCGGCGAAGCTTCGCCGCGGAGACCATCTCCATGGTCTTCGTGATCTGGGCCGTGCTCCGGACGCTCTTGATCCGGCGCCGGATGTCGCGAAGGGTCGCCACGCTACTTCGCGGGCCGCCCGCGCTTCGCCGTGAACTGCGTCTTGAACTCCCCGATCGCTTTCTTCAGCTTGGCCTCGAGCGGATCGGTCAGCTCGTACTTGGCCTTCAAGTCATGCATGAGGTCCGCGTAGCTCTTGTCCAGGAACTCGTAGAGGTCGGTCTCGAAATCCCGCACCTGGTCGACCGGCAGGTCGTCCAGATAGCCGTTCGTGCCCGCGTAGATGATCGCCACCTGGCGCTCCACGGAGATCGGCGCGTACTGGCCCTGCTTCAGAAGCTCCACCATGCGCTCGCCTCGGGTGAGCTGTTCCTGCGTGGATTTGTCCAGATCCGATCCGAACTGAGAGAATGCGGCCAGCTCGCGGAACTGCGCCAAGTCGAGGCGCAGGCGACCCGCCACCTTCTTCATGGCCTTGGTCTGCGCCTTGCCGCCCACGCGCGAGACCGAGATTCCCACGTTGATCGCGGGACGGACGCCCGAGAAGAAGAGATCGCTCTCGAGGAAGATCTGCCCGTCCGTGATCGAGATGACGTTGGTCGGGATGTAGGCCGAGACGTCGCCCGCCTGGGTCTCGATGATCGGGAGCGCCGTGAGCGAGCCCGCGCCCAGCTTGTCGCTGAGCTTGGCGGCGCGCTCGAGGAGCCGCGAGTGGAGATAGAAGATGTCCCCGGGATAGGCTTCGCGGCCCGGCGGGCGGCGCAGCAGAAGCGAGAGCTGGCGGTACGCCTGCGCGTGCTTCGAGAGATCGTCGTAGATCACGAGCGCGTGTTTCCCGGCGTAGCAGGAGTCCTCGCCGATCGTGCATCCCGTGTAGGGGGCGATGTACTGGAGCGGCGCCGATTCGCTGGCGCCCGCGCTCACGACGGTCGTGTAGGCCATCGCGCCTTTGTCCTCGAGGATCTTCACGACCTTGGCGACCGTGAAGTCTTTCTGGCCGACCGCGACATAGATGCAGTGCAGGTCGCCGCCCTTCTGGTTCAGGATCGTGTCGATCGCCAGCGCCGTCTTCCCGGTCTGGCGGTCGCCGATGATGAGCTCGCGCTGGCCGCGTCCGATCGGGATCATGGAGTCGATGGCCTTGAGGCCCGTCTGCACCGGCTGGTTCACCGGCTGACGATCCACGATGCCGGGCGCGCCGGTCTCGAGGGGGCGCGTCCTCGTGGTGACGATCGGTCCCTTGCCGTCGATGGGCTGGCCGATGGCGTTCACCACGCGGCCGACCATCGCCTCACCCACGGGGATGGACGCGATCTTGCCGGTGCGGCGCACCGTGTCGCCCTGCTTCACGTTGTCCGTGCCGCCGAAGAGAGCGGCACCGACGTTGTCCTCTTCCAGGTTCAGCACGATGCCGGTCAGCTCCCCGGGGAACATCAAGAGCTCTCCCGCCATCGCGTCGTCCAGACCCCAGATCCGCGCGATCCCGTCGCCGACCTGGAGCACCGTCCCGACGCTCTCCATCTTGAGCCGGGACTCGTACTTTTCGAGCTCCTGTTCGAGAACCGAGCTCACTTCTTCAGGCTTGAGTGCCATGGGCTCCTCGGGGTTCAGACCCGCGCGTCGCGCAGCTGCCGGCGGATGCGCCAGAGCTGTGTGGCGAGGGTGCCGTCAATGACCTTGTGATCCAGCGAGAGAGACGCGCCGCCGAGCAGCGCGGCATCCACCTCGCGGGTGAGCAGGACCTTGCGGCCGGTGCGCTTCGCGAGCCCGCGCGTCAGGACGTCCGCCTGGCCGTCCGTGATCGGGACGGCGGTGCGGACGACCGCGCGCGTGATGCCCTGGGCGTCCTCGGCCAGCTTGTGAAACTCGCCGGCGATCGCGATCAGATGATCGAATCTCCGCCGGCGCAGCAGGAGCACGAGGAGCCCGTAGATGTTCGGGTTGAGCTTGGATTGGAACTGCTTCTCGAGGAACGCCTCCTTCTCCGTGCGCGCGATGTTCGGCGCCTCGAAGAACCTACGGACCCTGGGATCGCGCTCGAAGACGCGGGAGACCGACTCGAGATCCTGATGCGTGGCCTCGAGGTTCTTCCGTTTCTGGGAAAGCCCCAGAAGGGCGCGGGCGTAGCGGCGTGCGAGGACGGCGGAGATCACTTGACCTCTTCCACCTCGGCCAGGAAGCCGTCCACCAGTTTCCGGTGCTTCTCCGCGGTCAACTCTTCGCGCATCAGCTTGCCCGCGATCTCCACCGCGAGATCCACGACCTCGTTCCGAAGGGCGGCCTGGGCCTTGTCCCGCTCGATCACGATCTCGTCGCGGGCGCGGGTGATCATCTCCTGGGCTTCCTTGCGGGATCCCTCGCGGATCTCCGCGGCCACCCGCTGGCCTTCCGAGACGGCCTCCTGAATCCGTTGCCGGCTCTCGGCCTCGAGGCGCTTCAGGTGTCCTTCGTACTCCTGGCGGATCTTCCCGACCTCGGCCTTCTCCTGCTCGATGCGCTCGAATTCCGCGCGGATCCGCTCCCGGCGCTCGCGCATCGGGGGAAGGATGATCGTGTTGAACGCCCCGCGGACCAGGAACAGGAAAATGATGAAGCTGATCGCGTGGGCGATGAGCTGATTGACGTGTACGAGCTGATCCATACGGCTTAGCCGATCCGACCCTGAAGGAAGAACATCGTGACGAACGCGTAGATCGTGAGCGCCTCGGCGAAGCCGAAGCCGATGATCATGGCCACCTGGAGCTTATCCAGGATCTCCGGCTGACGTCCCATCGCCTCCATGGCGCCCTTGCCGAGAAAGCCGATGCCGATGCCCGAGCCGATGGCCGCGAGGCCGATGCCGAGCGGGAGTCCGAGTCCTAGCGCTGCCGGGAAAAGCATGGATTCACCTCCTTGGGTTCACGTCTCGTTCAATGCGACGCGTGCGCCTCCTCGTGCGCGTGTTCCACGTGCGGCAACATCATGTAGAGGTACACGGTGGCGAGGAGAGAGAAAATCAAGGCCTGCACGATGCTCGTCAGAGTCTGGAGCATCATGAAGAGCGCGGTGATGCCGGCCATGGGCGGAACGGCGAGCGCCACGAGGCTCGCCTTCAAGCAGAGCGCGGTGGCGCTCACGAACACGACGATCAGAGTGTCCTCGCCGAAGATGTTCCCGAAGAGACGGCAGGAGAGGCTCACCGGCTTCGCGAGCTCCCCCAGGACATGCACCGGGAGCATCACGGGCAGCATCATCCACCCGATCGCGTCCCGGGGCGAGCCGGCCAGGTGGTCCAGATAGCCGACGATCCCGAGATTTCGAATGCCCCAGAACTGCACGTAGAGGAACGTGATCAACGCGAGGGCCAGCGTCAGGTCCAGCGAGGACGTCGCCGACTTCATCCCGGGAATGATCCCGAGCAAATTGATGGTCAGAATGTAGAAGAAGAGCGCGCCGATGATCGGGAAGTGCTTCTCGATGTGGCTGCCCAGAAGCCCGCCGCAGACTTCCTCCATGCTCTCCACCATCCACTCCACCGCGTTCTGGAACGGGCCGGGGACCATCTTCGGCTTGCGCATCGCGAGCCAGCTCACGAAGAGGAACAAAAGCCCCGCGAACCACGCGAACACGATGATCTGGTTCGTCTCGAGCCAGCGGATCACGGCGTTGTTCGGATTGAAGTCGTGGAGGATCACGAGCCAGTTCGGAAGCTCGGTCCCGCCGCTCTCGGGCTTGTGCTCGCCGCTCTCCACCGCATGCTCGGTCGCAGCCTGTCCTACGCCGTGTTCCAGATGGGGCGGAGGTGGCACGGGATGCGACGGGTCATGTACGGGATGCTTCACTGGCAGGTCAGAAGTCTCGTGCTGCGCCGAACCGGTCGTCTGGGCGTGCGCGAGCGTGGCTGTCGTCAACGACATCATGAGAACGATTGCGCCGAGCGTGCCGGCCGTTTGCTTGATTCGCGCGCGCCGCGTGAGCGAAGTCGGTCCGACACCGAAAGCGAGCATGAGCGATTTCAGGAAGAGAACCAGGAAGGGGAGCGCGAATCCCACGCAGAGCGGCGCGTAGCCGACCTTGCCCCAGACCAGGAGCGCGAGCAGGCCGCCGTAGACCACCAGCACCTTGCCCATGATAGGCAGCAGGATCGCGCGCTGCTCTGTGAAGAGTTTCACAATCTTGCGGAGGAAAATGAAGTGGAGGAAGGCGATGAGCTGCCCCGCGAGGACCGCGGCGGCGTCACGAGGATGCGCCGGGGCCAGGGTCGCGGCGAGCGCTGCTGCCACGATCCACGAGGTCCGAAGCGCGCGATCCACGATGTCGCGCCCGGGGCGGGCCAGATTCATGTGGGGGGTCAGTCCTCCAGCTGGGACAGCTTGACGATTTTGATCGTTTCGCGCACTCCGGCCACGAATCCGAAGAAGAGCAGCACGATGCTGATCCACGGACGCGTCCGGAAGTGCCGGTCGAGTAGTTGCCCGATGACGAACCCGATGATCGGTGCCAGGGCGAGAATGAACGGAATCGACGAAAGCAGACCCACCTGCCGCCACCCCGTGACCTTTTTCGGTGTCTTCCCGGTCACCTGGGATCTCCGCAGAATGGTACCGCCGACTTCGAGCGGAAAAACATATCGGATGCGGTGCGGAGGGTCAACGAAAAATGAGGGCGGCGCGGCCGCGGCGGACCGGCGCGAATGCTTCCGCCACGTCCCCCGCCCGCGCCATGCCCCCCGATACAAGATGAAGGCGGGACGCCTCTTGCCTCCTCGGCTTCATCACACCGCGGCCCCGACTCCGCGATGCTCTCCCCCAAACTAGAGAGCGTCCCGCCGATCCACTCGTATCGCAACCGGCGTGCCGCGGGCGCGTGGGCGGTGGCCGGAGCGCCTAAGCTCTACGCGCGCCTCGACGTGCGCGCGCCGGGATCGCGGGCAGCGTGGGATTTCGATTCAGGGTGAGGGTGACGCTGGTTGACGCGGGGAGTGCTCGCCGGTCCGGCCGGGCGCGCAATGCGTTCGGAGCGCCGGGGTTCCCCCGGCGTCAACCTCAGGGTGACGCGGGACTCGCGCTGTTGCTCCACGTTGCTTCGCTCTTGATGACGCGGATCCGGCCTTCGCGCAGGGAACGCACCATCACCTCGACGATCTCGGCAGCGAATTGCGTCCCGGCCTTCTCCTCGAGCTGGGCGATGGCCTGGTCCGTGGTGAGCCCCGAGCGGTAGGGGCGCTCGGTGGTCATGGCGTCGAACGCGTCCGCCACGTTCACGATCCTCGCCCCGACCGTGATCTCGTCCCCGCGGAGCCCGTCCGGATAGCCTTTTCCGTCCACCCGCTCGTGATGGTGGCGGACCAGGTCGGTCGCCTTCTCGAGGAACTTGACCCCCTGGAGCATCTGCGCGCCGCGGACGGGGTGCGCCTTCACCAGCCGCCACTCCTCGTCCGTGAGAGCGCCCGGCTTGTGCAGAATGGAATCGCTGGTATGCAGCTTCCCGATGTCGTGGAGGAAGGCACCCAGCTGAATGGTCTGGATCTCGTCCTGCGAGAATTCCATCGCCTTCGCGATCCCCACGGCGTACTGCGCCACCCGCTCGGTGTGTCCGTGCGTGTAGGGGTCCTTGGCCTCGATGGTCGAGACCAGCACGCGAACCGTGGCGAGATAGGTGTCTTGGAGGTCCTTGAAGAGCCGCGCGTTCTCGATCGCGATTCCCGCCGACTCGGAGAGCGCCTTCACCATCTCGAGGTCCGAGGACTGAAAGTCCTGCCCGCTCACCTTCTCCCCCACGGCGAGGATGGCGGTGAGCTTCTGCTTCATCATCACCGGGCAGACCAGAGAGAAGCCGGCGGCGTAGAGAGGGCCGACGCTCCGCTCCAGCGAGGGATCCTCGGACAAGTCTTGCAATCGCACGGGCCGGCCCTCTTCTCCCTCGACGGGCAGGATGGCCTTGATGAATGGGTCCTCGTAGAGGTAGTGGATGGAGCGGACCAGATCCTCCTTCACTCCCTTGAACGTCCAGGCATCGAGCCTCTTCGGGTCCTCGCGCTGGTCGGTGAGGAAGAGGCACGCCGAGTTCACCCGGAGCTGCCCCACCACGCTCAGAATCATGGTGCCCAGGAGCGCCTCGAGATCGAGCGAGGAGTTGAGCTGATGGGTCAGGCCCATCAGCGTCTCGAGGCTGAAGACCTGGAAGCGGAGCTCCTTGTTGCGCACGACGAGATCCTCGCGGTTCCGCGCGACCTCGGTTTCCAGCTCCTTGTTCTTCGTACTGAGCGTCTCGTGCCGTTCCATCCGCTCGAAGATGCGCCGGACTTTGATCAGGAGCTCTTTGGGAGAGAAGGGCTTCGTCAGGTAGTCGTCGGCGCCGTGCATGAGCCCCTGGAGACGCGCGTCCACCTCGGCCGTGGCCGAGACCATGATGACCGGGATCGCGGCGGTCTCTTTCGAGCTCTTGAGCGCGGCGCAGACCTCGATGCCGTTCTTGGTGGGGAGCCTCTGGTCGAGTATGATCAGGTCGGGAGTCTCGCGACGCACGGCCTCGAGGCCTTCCTCGCCGGTCGAGGCCGCGGTGACGTGGTAGCCGTTCTGGGAGAGCGAGATCTGGAGGAGATCCACCACGCGCCGATCGTCGTCCACGACGAGGATCGTCCGCTTCTGCTTCGTCTCGCGCGGGTCGACGAGCGGCTTCATGCTGTCCGAGCTCATCGGCGGGTCTCCGCCTCCATCGCCGGTCCGGAGCCTGCCGCGTCCGGAGTGTCCTGTCCCTCGCGCTCGGGGGGAACGATCGCGCCCGATGCAAGCGGGTCGATGGAGCCCAGGCCGTGGGCCTCCTTCTCGCCGGCGACCGCGGCCGTGTCGGCGCCGGCCGCGGGAGTCGCCGAGGACGGGGCAGGCTGCCCGGTCTTGAGCCGCGTGCGCCGCTCGATCTTGTCGAGCACGTTCAGGAAGATCTCGATCACGCTGGGATCGAAGGGACTGCCCCAGTTCTCCGCGATCACCTGCCGGGCCTTCTCGTAGGGCAGCGCCCTGCGGTAGGGCCGCTCGCTCGTCATGGCGACATAGGCGTCCACCAGGGACACAATCCGCGCGCCGAGCGGAATTTCCTGGCCGCGAATCGCGTTCGGGTAACCCTCGCCGCCCCAGCGCTCGTGGTGATTCAGCACGATCGCGATCACTTCCTTCGGGAAGTTCATCTCCTCGAGGATCTGCGCTCCCCGGAGGGGGTGCTGCTTGATGAGCGACCACTCCTCCTCGGAAAGATGCGCGGGGTTCTTCAAGATCAGCCCGCTCACCGTGATCATGCCGATGTCGCGCAGCACCGCGCCGTAGACCAGGGATTTCAGATGCTCCTTGGGGTAATCCAGCAGGCGCGCGACCGCGCTCACGTAGCGGACCACGCGCTCGGTGCTTCCCTTCGCGTAGCCGTCGCGGCTTTCGATCAGGGCCATCATGCCGCGCACCAGGCCCAGATTCCGCTCTTCCTGAGCCCGCTGCACGCGCGCGTTCGAGATCGCGACCGCGCCCTGGTGCGAGAGGATGGTCAGGAGGTCCTTGTCGTCGTCTTCGAATTTCCTCCGGCTGCCGCGGCCCCCGACGAAGAGAACGCCCTCCAGGTCGCGGCGCACCCACATCAAGATGGCCCACTCGAATCCCGTTTCGCGGAGCGCTTCCATCTCCTCGGCGCCGCTCTGCTTCAGCTCCAGCTCTTGCAGCGTCACGAAGGAGCGGTCCGGGCCGAAGCGCCGGAACACGGTCCACGGGAGGACGAAGTCCTGGAAGTGCTGCTGCGGGAACCCGCGCACATGGCGCGGGACCAGGTGGCCGTCCTTGTCCGGATCCACGAGGAAGAGCGCCAAGCGCTCGAGACCGAACTGGCCCATGACGCTCAAGCCGAAGAGGTTCATGACCTCGTCCAGGTCCTGCGCCAGGTTCAACGCCTGCGTGATCTCGAAGAGGTTTCGAAACTCGACGATCTTCCGCTTCAGCTTCGACTGAAGCGACGCCATTTCGGGCCCCACCGGAGCCTCGGCCGGAGCCGCGCCGTTCCCGGTCTTCACGGCAGGCGCCGCCTCGCTGCCCGGCTTCGCCGCCTCGTTGCCCGGCTTCGACGCCTCGCTTCCGGACTTCGCAGGCGCGTTCGTCGTGTAGACGATCGCCCCCGAGCCCTGGAGCATGCCCTGAATCTCGGGGGCCACCCCGCACATCTCGATCCGCCGGTCGGTCTCCTCGTAGACGCGTCCCCAACGGGTCAGAACCGAGATCCCGAGGCTCGAGATGCTCTCGACGGCCGAGAGGTCGAGGCGCACACGCCGTGCGCTCTTGCCCTGGCACTTGAGGAGGAGACGGTCGAGCGAGCGGGACCCGTCGGCGTCGATGACACCGATCAGGGAGAAGTGGAATTCGTCGGCGGAGCCGAGCCGCTCGATCTGGAGCGCTTTCATGAGGAGGCGCTCCCCTTCCCGCCCATCTCCTCGGCGTGGGTGCGCTTCAGGAGCGCGCTCGGATTCAAGACGAGCGTGATTCCCGAATCCGGGGTCATGATGCCCCCGAGCACTTCCTCGACGGGGTAGAGCCGGGGCGGCAAGGGCTTGAGCCGCGCGTTCTCGCGCCACACCAGACGGTCGAAGCTCACGACCGCCGAGCCGCTGCCCGAGCGAAGCACCGCGATCGGACGCCCCTCGCGCTCGTTGGTTCGCCGGGATGTGTCGCCCGAATGCTCGGAGCCCGTGTCGGAAGAGCCCGAGGGCTCTCGGCCGAAGAGCGCCGCGAGAGAGTAGATGGGACCCGGCATCGCCGCGGAAGTCCACGCCGGGTCCGAGTCGCTGGCGTAGATCCGCTCGACCGCGCTCCACGGGAGCGCGATTCTCTGGCCGCCGGCCTCCACGATGAGGAAGCTCCGGAGCGAGCGCGCCATCGGGAACTGGAGGCGGAGCGTGGTCCCCACCCCTTCGGTATCGTGCCGGGACGCGAAACCGCCGAGGCTCTCGAGAGCGTTCTCGAGCAGCTGAAGCGCTTCGGGCTCGAGCGTGACCGGTCCCTCGATGCGAAGCCGGGCCTCCAGCCCCTCGCGGGCCGCGGTGAGTCCGATCTCGATCGTCTCTCCCGACTGGGGCAGGGGCTGCATGGTCTCGAGGAGCCGGAGCACGAGCGGCAGAAGGATCGCGCCGATCTCCGGCTCGAACCCCACGCCGCCGGTCTGGACCGAGAGGCAGATGCGCCGGCCACGGTCCCCCGTATGCGCCGCGGTGTACATGTCGTCGAGGTAGCGATCGAGGGGGTCGAGGAACTCCCAGAGGAGATGCTCGTCCAGATCGCGCGCCCGGCGCTCCAGCGAGTACTGGAGGCCCAGGAGCTGATTCAGCTCGTGCGAGAGGCTTCGCAACCCCGAGGTCGTATCTTGGAGTTTCTGGTGGATGATGAGCGAGCGCCCTTCGAGCGGGCTCGCCTCTCCGCGCTTGTTGCCCCGCGCGATCCGGTGACGCTCGACCGCCTTCTGCACGCCGTCCCACTCCGTGAGCGCGGAGTGCGCCGCGTCCAACGTGTCGCTGACCGTGTCGGTCATCGACCCGATCCGCTCGTTCTGATGGATGAGGGAGTTCTTGATCTCGAAGGTGAGGGCGAGGAGGTTTTCCTGGCTTCCGACGTCCGCGGCAGTCGTCTCGTCGATCATGCCGCGGGCCGAGTTGGCCTCCTGCGAGCGCGCCTGCTTGAGATTCGCGCGCAAGCGGTCCAGGACCTCGCTCACGATGCCGGCGTGTTCGACGAGCGCCACGAACCCGTCGGCCCGGAGACGCTCGATGAGCCGCTCCTCGGCGTCCAGCGCCACGCGGCACTGCGCCGCCACCTCCTGGCGCTGCGCGGGGCGAAGGTGGCCCATTTGAGCCAGCGCCTCCCTCATCTCGACCGCGAGGCTCGCGATTTCGCCGACTTCGAGCCACTCGGCGCTGCGTTCCACCAGGCGGATCGCGAGCTCGGCGATGGACAGGAGCTCGCTCTGATCCCAGCTGGTCTCGTCGTCGAGACAGCGCCGCACGGCAGCGACCTGCTCGTGGATGAGCGCGCCGAAAGTCGCGCCGAGGCGCGACATGATTTGAGTTTGGTTGAGGTACTCGGAAGCCGCGGTTCTCATGCCGCCTCTCGTTGGCCTTTCAGTCCGGGCGAGGGGTCAGCTCTCGAAGTGGGCTCCTGGTTTCAGCCCTTCGATTAACAGGACTCCCTCCACGGGGGATTTTTCGGCGGGTTCGGGGGCGTTCTCCACGTTATCCTGCGCCGAATTCCGGGGCTTTGGGCTGGAGCGGATCGAGATCGGGTCGGCCGAGTCCGGCTCGGAGTCGCCGACCATGGCCTCCGAGGAGCCGAGGCTCTTCAAGAGCTCCCGCGAGCGGTCCAGCAGGCGGACGACCTGGACGCGGGCGCTCCGGTTCGAAGGCACGGGAGCGGAGGAGCCGGACATCTCGGCCAGCGCGGTCTTGGCGTCGTTGCTGGTCGCATGGATGGCGGTGATGGTCTCGCCCACCTTGTATTCGATCTCGGAGCTGAGCCGCGAGATGGTGTCGGTCGCTTCCCGGGCGAACTCGGCGAGCCGGCGTGTCTCCTCGGCGATCGCGGCAAACGCCTCGCTGCCCGAGCGCGTGGCCTCGAGCGCGGCGTTGAGCGCGAGCAGGGTGGCGCGATTGGTCACGCGCTCCGCGACCGAGGCCAGCTCGTTCGCGCGCATGAGCCCCGCGGCCAGATCCTCGATGCCGTCTGCGGCGGTGAGCACCACCGCGTCCACCAGCTGGGCCGGCGTGCGAAGCGCCGGGTCTTCGCCACCCGACGGGGCCTGGTCGTTCGGCGACCCCGCGAGCGTGGTGCGCAGCGACTCGATCTCGCGGATCAGGGCCCGGAGTCCCTTCTTGACCTCGGGTCCCGCCTCGGTTCCCGCAGCGGTTCCCACGGCCGGAGCCGTTCCCTCCGTGGAGGGCTTCGGCCAATCCGGAGGGAGCCCGTCACCGCCCGCCCCGATCAGCTCTTCCTCCTCCCCGAGCGACATGTGGCTCACGACCGGCAGCGACGAGGAGCCCTTCACGCCTTCGAGCAGCGGCAAGAGCGGGCCGGCGCGAAGCTCGGGAGCCTCGACGAGCGGATCCTTGCCGTCCCGCACGAGCGAGGCGGCCAGCTCGACCTGTTTCTTGAACTGCTCGACCTGGGTGCCCGCGGACGGATTGGTTTTCGCCTCGAACGCGAGGCGATTCACTTTCTCGTAGACCTGCGCCCAGTCCTCGGGGAAGTCCGGCGGCACCTTGGCCTCGGACGATCCACCGCGCTCCACGAGGAGAAGAAGTCGCCGCGCGCGGCCGAGCTCGGCCACCATCTTTCTCGGGGCCGCGGTGCGCGAGGCGAAATAGGCTCCACCCAACGCGACGGCGCCCACGGCGATCCAGGCCATGACGCCCGATGCCAAAGACCCCGCGATGCCGGCGCAGACGGCCGCCGCAAACGTGACCAGAACCACCGGGGGCGGCGAAGACTGCCCCGGACGCGCGTCGTCTTCCCGATAATCTTTTCCCGCCGCCATGCTAATTCCCCCGCTCCATGGGTGTCTGTCTCCCGGCGGAGCCAGCGGGAGGAATGATCGTCTCGAAAATCCGCCAATAATTCAGGCAGTGGAATTGATCTTGGTCGTTTTCCAGCGTCGACTCGAACAGGTCCCCCAGCTCCGAATCGGTGTCGGTGGGGGGCGCCTCGCGCAGGTCCCGGCCCGCGATGAGCTTTGGAATTTCGGGGATCAGAAGCGCGAAGCGGTCCGGACCCCGTGTCAGCACCAGCGCGTAACGGGGGCCCTGGGACACCGGAGCCTCGATGCCCAGATAACAGGCGAGGTCGACGACGGGGACCATTTCTCCTCGGAACGCGGCCACACCCGCAACCGGATCGCACACACCCGGCAGCTGCGCGAGACGCTCGGCGTCCAGAATGCCGCCGGCTTCCTCGACGCGCACCGCGAAGGAATAGTCACCCAACCGGAATGTGAGCGCGCCCCTCGTCCCGAGATTCATCGTCCTGTTAGGCCCTCTAGAGACTGCTGCGCTTTCGTGAGGTCTTTGTCGCGAACCGAGAGGAATCGCAAGGAACGTGCCACCGGCGCCCCTGGAGCGCGCCTCGCAACCTAAAGCAGAGGGCTACCTTGCCTGCGTTCGCGACATTCCTCCGAGGAGTTAGCACCCGGAGGACCCTGCGCGCGCGTTCTTCCCGTTGCAAAAGGCTCGTGACGACGCAAATCGCAAGACAGCTCCGTTCCGGGAAATGGGTGGTTCCACCCTCGCGAGGGGTCCCTTCAAGCCACATCGTGACGATTCCTCCACGCTTCCCACGACGGCAAGTCGGCCCCGAGCGCAACGAATCACCATATGTCCCGGGGAGTTATCTCCACGCGGTCGGGCGCTCCTTCGCGACGGCACGGCGGATGCAAAAGACCAGATTGGAATTGGGTTCTGGTGGTCAGGGCAGGGAGCCCGTCACGCGGGGAGTGGTTATGTCGGCAGCGCGAAAGTATCTCGCGACCAAGATCGGGCAGAGAAAGCTGCAGCCGACACTCTATTTCACGATGAACTGCCTTCTTCTCACGAAGGCGGAAGGGACGCCTCAGAACGGCGACCCGTTGCCTCAGGAAGATGTGGACGCCTACTTGACCGCGCTGCGCGATCAGATCGAAGCGCAGGTTCCGCTGCCGGCCGATCGGACGCGCCTTCTCTCACGTTATGACGTCGGCGCGTGGCGCCGGCTGGCGAACTCGAGCCGCGGCTCGCTCAAGTATCTGATCCTCCGCACGCCGAACGACCTTCTCTTGATCTCGGTGGGCGTGTTCGAGCACCTGGGCCCGCACGTGCCCAGCCGTCGCGACGGCATGCTGCCGGGCGAAGAGGCGGACGTGGGCCGGAGCCCGAACTGGTACCACTTCACCTATACGTACGGAGAGCTGCTCGAGAACCCGGCCGAGACCATCGCGTCGGTGCTGGAAAAGTTGACCTTGGGCCTCGAGCGCTACCACAAGCTCCTGTCGCACATGAAGGGCGAGTACTGGAGTGTTGCGAAGCGGTTCAAGAAGGCGCAGGTGATCCGGCTCGAGCGCAAGGTGGACGAGGACGCGAAGGAACAATCGCTCCGCGAGATGCAAGACCTCCTGCTCGACGCCTATTCGGAATGGAAGAAGACCGGCGAACGGAAGCTCCTGGAGCAGATGCGCGGCCTGGCCCGCGAGATCCGGCAGCTTTCGCCCGACTTTCACTTTTCGCTTCCCGCGGGAGGCCCGTAGCGGGAAGACACGATCCCCGGCGTGCCCTTCGTCCCCCGACCGACTCACCCCCGGAGGGCACGCACCCCCTGTCAGCAGCAACGCGGCCACTTCCGAAGCCCCGTCCCCCCGGCGGGGCGGCCGCGTTTCTAGCGCCGAATCCGGATGAGGCCCGTGCGCTCGAAGTCGATCCTTCCCTTCCCCTGCCGCCTCAGGTCGATGGTGGTGCCCGGCGAGACGTCTCCGCCGTCCCAGTGAATCCCCTTCTGGAACAAGACGACGGCCGGTTTGGCGGAGCGGAGGACGAAGAAGTTTCCCGTGACCTCGATCCTCCCAGGCTCCGCGTAATGAACCCGGAGGACATCCTCGCCCCCTTCCTGCATGGAAAGGGTGTGGGCATCCAGCCGGCTGGGTTGCCTGTCGGTCTTGCGGAATGGGAACGGGGGCCGGCCGGCGCCCGGGGAGGATTCATCACGCACCGCGACCACGCAGCCCGCGATGAGTCCCGATGGGAGCGAATCCAGCTCGAGGAATTGCCTGCCGTCGACCGTGAGGACGTACCGATCCGCAGGCGCGACACGCAGGAGCACATCCCCCAGCACGAGGGACATCGACGGGGCCGGATCGGAACTCTGCGCGGTCGAGTCCCCGGCGGCGGGCACGAGGGCGAGCAACGTGGATGCGTTCCGCGACGCGGCCGCACGGCTCCGGCGGACGCTGCTGTGGGTTCCCGCCAGCACGAACGCGATCACGAAGCACGCGATACAGATCGCGGCCGCTCTCGCCCCCTTGCTCCACTGACGCGTGAAGAGAAGATGGAGTGCGCCGGCGCCCGCGAAGACGCCGCCGAGCAGGAGCGCTGCTTCCGGGAAGAACTCCGGGCTCATGGCAACGATCAGAGGTGCCATTCCCTACTCCCGTGTGCGGATGGCTCCCTTACCGAATCTCGTAGTTGGGAGCTTCCTGGGTGATCGTGAGGTCGTGCGGGTGGCTCTCGCGGAGCCCCGCATGGGTGATGCGGACGAAGCGGGTCTTGGTGCGCAACTCTTCGATGGAACGCACGCCGCAGTAGCCCATGCCGGCCCGAAGCCCTCCGACGAGCTGATAGATCACGTTCGCCACCTGCCCCTTGTACGGGACGCGGGCTTCGATGCCTTCCGCGACGAGCTTCTTCAAATCCTTCACGCCTTCCTGGAAATATCGATCCCCGCGTCCGCCCGACATCGCGCTCAGGGAACCCATGCCTCGGTAGACCTTGTACGTCCGCCCTTCGTAGAGGATCGTTTCGCCGGGGCTTTCCTCGGTTCCCGCGAGGAGATTTCCCAGCATGACCGAGTGCGCGCCCGCCGCGAGAGCCTTCACGAGGTCGCCCGAGTACTTGATGCCTCCGTCGGCGATGATCGGCACGCCGGCGGCCGCGGCCGCCGCGGCGCATTCGAGGACCGCGGTGATCTGCGGCACGCCCACGCCCGCGACCACCCGGGTCGTGCACGCGGAGCCCGGCCCCATGCCCACCTTCACGGCGTCCGCGCCGGCCTCGATCAGGTCGCGCGTGGCCTCGGCGGTGGCCACGTTCCCCACCATGAGCTGCACGCTGGGGTGCTTGGCCTTGACCGCGCGCGTGGTGTCCAGCACGGCCTTGGAGTGCCCGTGCGCGCTGTCGATGGCGATCACGTCCACACCCGCGCGCACCAGCTCGTCCACGCGCGAGAGATCGTCGTGCCCCACGCCGATCGCGGCGCCCACCCGCAGACGCCCCAGGTGGTCCTTGCACGCGCGGGGATAGCGGATGCGCTTCTGGATGTCCTTGACGGTGATGAGTCCGCGCAGCTGGAAGCTCTCGTCCACGACGGGGAGCTTCTCGATGCGGTTCTGGTGGAGAATCCGCTCCGCCTCCTCGAGGGTCGTTCCCACGGGCGCGGTGATGAGCTTCTCCCGGGTCATCACGTCCTTCACCTTGAGGTCCTTCCCGCGCACGAAGCGGAGATCGCGGTTGGTGAGAATGCCGACGAGGCGCTTGCCCTCGGTGATCGGCACGCCCGAGATGCGGAATTTCTCCATCAGCTCGAGAGCGCGGCTGATGGGAACGTCGGGCGGAAGCGTGATGGGGTTCACGATCATCCCGCTCTCGGAGCGTTTCACCCGGTCGACTTCCTCGACCTGCTCCGCCACGGGAAGATTCTTGTGGATGATTCCGATCCCGCCCTCTTGCGCGATCGCGATCGCGAGCGCGCTCTCGGTGACGGTGTCCATGGCGGCGCTCACGACGGGGACGTTGAGCGTGATCTCCCGGGTGAGCTGCGTCGTGGTATCGACGTCCCTCGGATGGACCTCGGAGTAGCCCGGGAGAAGGAGAACGTCGTCGAAGGTGAGAGCGGGCTCCGACCCCACGCGCGTCTCCGGCTCGGCCGCTCGGGCCGGCTGAATCCTCGTTCCGGGCGCGGCGAAGGTCTTCATGCCTATTCGGGGAGCCCCGTATCGATCTTCTCGCTGAGCGAGAAGTAGAAGGTCACGCCCACGCGGACCTGCGCGTAGGCTTTGTCGCGGTTGTATCCGCTCGGGAAATGGACCAGGTCCTTGGCCAGGATGTAATGGTACCCCACATCCCCGGTCATGCTGATGTGCTTCGACATCCGGCGTTCCATCCCCCCGGCCCCGTAAAAGCCGGGGCGCGCGCGCCTCAGCCGCTCGAAGGTCAGAGGGTCTTTCGCGGCACTGAGATCTTGGTTGAGGACGGACCAGATGTACACCCCGCCGCCGGCGCCTAAGTACGGGCGCCAGGTCTTCCCGTCGCGCAGGAAGAAACGGCCTCCGAGGGTGATGGGGGTGGTCGTCACGACGTAGAACTGGGGCGTGTCGCTGCGAAGACGGTTCCATCCGTACCCGGTCGTAACGTCGAAAGAGACATGGTCGGTCCAGACGTAAGTGAAGACGATGTCGCCCAGAAGGCGCGGGCGGGCTTGGGTCTTGGTGGGTACGTCCTGGGTGAAGATCAACGTCCCCCCGCGCGCGCCGATTCCTCCGGAGCCGAGGATATCCGCGGCCCAGGAGGGTGTAGTCGAGCCCGCGAGGAGGATGAGAAGCAACCCCCCTACGATATTTCGAGACATGAGGTCTGGAGATCTCCCTGAAGGCGCCGGTGCGCCGGTGAAACCGGCTTACAAAATGGTAGTTTGCGAGTATACGAAGCTCGGCGCGCGGCGTCAACGGGCGCCCGCCTTGACAGGGAAAGTCCCTGTGACTACCCTCTGCCTTCCCAATGGCGGTGTAGCTCAGCTGGTAGAGCAGGGGAATCATAATCCCTTGGTCCGGGGTTCGAATCCCTGCGCCGCCACCAACTCTTCCAATCACTTACGGGACAGCCCGCGATCGGATTTCGCCGGGCTGTGCCCGTGGTGACCGCCCCTCCTCTATACTGACCCCATGGAAACGCCTTCCCTGAGACGCCCCCGGGGCCTGAAAGCGGCCCGCCCCAATCCGCGCGACGAGCGTCTGGAGTTACGGGCCGAACGCCTCATCGCCGAGCACGAGCTGATCCCTCTCGACGGATCGTTGCTCGTCGGCGTTTCCGGAGGACCCGATTCCGTGGCGCTGCTCGACTTCCTGATCCACTTCCGGGCGCGAACGGGAAAGCCCCGGGAGAGTGTCATCGCGGCGCACGTGAACCACGGACTGCGCGGTGAGGAATCGGAGGGGGACGCCGCGTTCGTCGAGGACCTGGCGCGAAAGCTCGGCGTTCCCTTCGTGACCGAGCGCATCGATCCCACGTCAGGCAGAAAGCGGCGCGGGGAATCCCTGGAGGAGTCGGCGCGGAAGCTCCGGTACGGGGCGCTGCGCCGCATGGCGACGGCTGCCAAGACCGAGCGACTGGCGGTGGCGCACACCGCCGACGACCAGGCCGAGACGGTACTCTTGCGATTGATCCGCGGCGCCGGGCTCACGGGCCTGGGCGGCATCCGGCCGCGCCGAAAAATCCACCGGCTCGAGGTGGTTCGGCCGCTCCTCACCACCACGAGGGAGCTGGTGCTCGAATATCTGAAGCGCCGGGATCTCCCCTTCCGGGTGGACTCCTCGAATCTCTCGACCGACCCCAGGCGCAATTTCGTGAGGCTCGAGGTTCTTCCACGCATCCAAACAGTCAACCCGGCCATTCGAGAGACGCTCCTCCGGGAAGCCGCGCTTTTTCGCGAGGCTGATGGCTACCTGGCCGCCGAGGCGGGCCGGGCGCTTCCGGGAGTGCTGCTCGCGCGGGAGCCGGGGAAAATCGAGCTTGATGCCGAGGGGTTGCTCCTCTACCCTAAGCTTTTGCGGAAGTACGTCTTGCGCTTCGCCTTGCAGGAGTTGAACGGGGACGCCCTCGATCTCTCGACGGCTCACATCGACGCCCTCCACGCACTTCTAACGTCACAACCCGGCCGCTCCGCGGACATCCCGATGGGGATCCAGGCGCGGCGCGAGCGCGGAGCCGTCATTCTGACGAAGCGGGAAACGGAACCGAAGGGCTCCGAAGAGCGATCCAACCCTTGAGTATTCCGGCATTCGAGCCGATATCAGGCCCGAAGCCTCGTACCTTCACCGGGATCCAATCATGAAGCGACTCGACAACGAAAAAACCGCCACGATGCTGCGGAAATCCTCGGGGCCGGCGCCACGTAAGACCCGCCCGCCTCGGCTTCCTCAGCGCAAGTCCGCGCCGTTCGGACCGGCACGGCCGATCCGAACCGCGCTCCTCTGGCTAATCCTCGTGCTCGGCGTGATCCTCTTCGTGCAGATCTACGGAGAGATCAAGGCCAAGACGCACGAGATCCCCTACTCGGAATTTCTCTCGCAGATCGACACCGGAAACATCAAGGCCGTGACGATCGTGGACCGCGAAGTGGTCGGCGAGCTCAAGGCGAGCGCGCTCACGCACGAAGAGGGACGGCCCGCCTCGTATGTCTTCTTCAAGGTCTACCTCCCGGCCGAGGACAAGGACCTGGGACGCGCCATTCTCGCCAAGAGCTCGGACGCGATCGTGAACTCGAAGCCTCCGGGGATGAACTGGTGGAGCCTGGTGCTCTCCTATCTTCCCTTCGTCGCGCTTCTCGTGCTCTGGATGTTCATGATCCGCCAGATCCAGTCGGGCGGCGCCAACGCCATGAAGTTCGGGAAGAGCCGGCCCAAGGTGCTCATGGAAAACAGCCCGAAGGTCACCTTCAAGGACGTGGCCGGAGCCGATGAGGCGAAGCAGGAGCTTGAGGAGATCATCGAGTTCCTGCGCGATCCGAAGAAATTCCAGCGCCTGGGCGGCCGGATTCCGAAGGGCGCCCTGCTCCTGGGCCCCCCGGGCACCGGGAAGACGCTCCTCGCCAAGGCTGTGGCCGGCGAGGCGGCCGTGCCCTTCTTCTCGCTCTCGGGATCGGACTTCGTCGAGATGTTCGTCGGCGTGGGCGCTTCGCGCGTGCGCGACCTCTTCGATCAGGGGAAGCGCAACGCGCCCTGCATCATCTTCATCGACGAGATCGACGCCGTGGGCCGGCACCGCGGCGCGGGCCTGGGCGGCGGCCATGACGAGCGCGAGCAGACCCTGAACCAGCTTCTGGTCGAGATGGACGGCTTCGAGTCCAACGAGGGTGTGATCCTGATCGCCGCCACCAACCGCCCCGACGTGCTCGACCCCGCGCTCCTGCGCCCCGGACGCTTCGACCGCCAGATCGTGGTCGACGTGCCCGACGTGCGCGGACGCGAGGGGATTCTGCGCGTGCACACGCGGAACATCCCCGTGGGCGAGGACGTGAACCTGAACACGATCGCGCGCGGAACGCCCGGGATGGTGGGCGCGGATCTCGCCAACCTCGTCAACGAGGCGGCGCTCCTCGCGGCGCGGCGCAACCACAAGCGCGTCTCCGCTCCCGATTTCGAGGACGCGAAGGACAAGGTCATGATGGGCACCGAGCGCCGGAGCCTCGTGATCTCCGATACCGAGAAGAAGAGCACCTCCTACCACGAGGCGGGGCACGCGCTGATGGCGTGGCTCCAGCCGGGGAGCGACAAGGTCCACAAGGTCACGATCATTCCGCGCGGGCGCGCGCTGGGCCTCACGGCCTACCTTCCGCAAGACGAGCGCCACTCCTTCTCGCGTGAATACTGGCTCCGGGTTCTCACGCACCTCATGGGAGGCCGGGCCGCCGAGCAGATCGTGCTGAACCAGCTCACGACCGGGGCCTCGGACGACATCCGCCGCGCGACCAACATCGCCCGCCGCATGGTTTGCGATTGGGGCATGAGCGAGCGGGTGGGACCGCTCGCGTTCGGGACGAAGGAAGAGTTCGTGTTCCTGGGCCGCGAGATCTCGCAGTCGCGGGACTACAGCGAAAAGACCGCGATCATGATCGACGAAGAGGTGCGGAGCCTCGTGGACGGTGCCTCCAACCACGCCCGCCAGCTCCTTCAAGACAATCTGGACAAGCTCCACACGCTGGCCATGGCGCTCCTCGAGCGCGAGATGCTGGACGGCGAGGAAGTCGAGAAGGTCCTGCGCGGCGAGAAGCTGGAGCCGCTTCCGCGCACGCAGCGCTCTCCGTCGGACAACCAGGACCAGAGCGGCGCCGCGCAGCAGGTGGACGAAGCCAAGGGAGCCCGCGAGGGCGCGCATGCGCCTCGGATCACGCCCAGCGAGAGTCCGGGTATCGCGTGATCCCGTGCGATCGGACCGCGATGTGCCCCAGCCTCACAACCTCACCGATCTTCCGCACGAACCGCTGACATTCCGCCACCGCACCGGCGTCTGGGAATGGCCCGGACGCGCGCGCGTGGTGGGCATCCTGAACCTCACTCCCGATTCCTTTTCCGACGGCGGCCGCCATGCCACGCCCGAGGCCGCCCTGGCCAGAGCCTCGTCGATGGCCGCCGAGGGGGCTGACGCGATCGATGTCGGGGGGCAGAGCACGCGCCCCGGCGCCCGTCCCGTCGGCCCCGAGGAGGAGTGGGCCCGGCTCGAACCCGTGATCACTTCGATCGTCGCGCGCGTGCCGCTTCCCCTCTCCGTCGACACCTACTTGGCCTCGGTCGCGCGCCGCGCGCTCGACGGCGGAGCCTCGATGGTGAACGACGTGAGCGGGCTCGGCGTGGACCCGGCGCTGGCCGAGGAGGTGGCGCGCGCCGGAGCCGGCCTCGTGCTCATGCACTCGCTGGGCGCGCCCGATCGGATCCACGCCCCGCGTGAATATGCCGACCTTGCCCGCGAGGTGAGCTCGTTCTTCGAGGAACGGATGCGGCTCGCGGAATCGCGGGGCGTTCCGCGCGAGCGGATCGCGCTCGATCCCGGGATCGGATTCTCGAAGAAGGCCGAGCAGAGCCTCGAGGCTCTACGTGAGATTTCGAGCTTCGCCTCGCTCGGCCGTCCGGTCTATGTCGGCCTGTCGCGGAAGTCCTTCCTCGGAGCGATGACGGGAGAGCCCGTCGAAGGCCGCCTCGCGGCGGGCCTGGGCGCCACCGTGGCGGCCTTCGCGCTGGGGGCCCGGATCTTCCGCACCCACGACGTCCGCGAGACCGTGGACGCGCTGCGTCTCGCCGAGGGCATTCTGGCGCTCGTGGAGCAAGGGGCGCGGGCATGATCGCCATCAAGCCTCAGATCGCCCTCGACGTGCTCGACGTCCTCCTCGTGGCGTATCTCTTCTACCGCCTCTTCGCGATGATCAAGGGCACGCGCGCCTCGCAGATGTTCGTAGGGCTCGTGGTCATCGTCTTTGTCTCGATCGTCGCCCAGTGGTTCCGGCTCAACGCCCTGAACTGGATCATCAACAGCCTGAAGACCGTCTGGGTCATTCTTTTCGTGATTCTCTTCCAGCCCGAGCTCCGCGCCCTGCTCACCCACATCGGGCAGAACCGCCTCCTCCGCGCCCTGATCCGGGTGGAGGGATACGGCGTGATCGGCGAGATCTTGAAGTCGGTCGAGGAGATGAGCGAGGAACGGCGGGGAGCGCTGATCGTGGTGGAGCGCGACATGGGCCTTCGCAACTACGTGGAGACCGGCACCAAGCTCGAAGCGCGCGTCTCGACCGAGCTCTTGGAGACCATCTTCACGCCGCATTCGCCGCTCCATGACGGCGCGGCCATCATCCGCGGCGACGAGATCGTGGCCGCGGGCTGCATCCTGCCCCTGAGCCCGACCCGCGGGCTCTCGCCCCTTCTCGGTACGAGGCATCGCGCCGCGCTGGGGCTCGCCGAGGAGACGGACGCGGTCGTGATCGTGGTCTCCGAAGAGACGGGCGCGATCTCGATCGCGCACAAGGGGGAGCTGAAGTGGAAGCTGGACTCCGGTCAGCTCCGGAGCGAGCTGGCCGCCATCTTCAACCCGAGGCCCGAGGAGAGCCCGGGTCCGGAAGAGGTCGGACAGGAGGGGTGAGCCGCCCCTTCACGTAACCGCTCAGGTAGGCCACGTCGTATACCAGTTTCAGGAAGGGCACGAGGATCACGCCCTCCACGAGCCCGACCCTCCCCGCTCCGCGGCGCGCCTGGGCCGCCGCGAAGATCACGACCCCCGCGAGGAGCGCCCACCAGCACACCCGGTAGAAGAATCCCCCGACGAAGAGCGCCAAGCCGAGCGCGTACTTGGCGGCGAGCCGCGCGTAGAAGGACCCCTGCACCCGCGATTCCCCGTCCCCGAACCCGAAGCGGCGATGCTGCCCGAAAAAGGACATGAGGTCCCCGCGCGGATGCCACCGGACCCGTGCTTCGGGCTCGAAGATGAATCGCGCGCCCGAGCGCTTCAGAGCGAGCGCGAAGGGTGTGTCCTCGTTGTGCGCCAGGGCCTCGTCAAATCCCCGCACCCGCTCCCAGGCCGTTCGCCGGAACGCGACCGAGCGCGTGGAGGGAAGGAAACGCGCGGGGTCCACTTCGCGAAGCGATGGAGCGGAGACGACACCGGCCGCGCGCTGAAACGGCGTCGTTCCGACCGGGAGATAGAACCCGGCGACGACGTCGATGCCCGGGTCCGCGGCGAAGGGGCGCGTGATGCGCTCGAGCCACTCGGGCTCGACCTCCACGCCCGCGTCGGTGCACGCGATGACGGGAGATCGGGATGCGCGCACGGCGGCATTCCTTCCCACGGAGCGGTTGCCGGGTGCCAGGACGGTGCGGACTCTCGGATCGGCGGAGGCTCGGGCGCTCAGGATCGCCCATGTGGCGTCGCTCGAGCCGCCGTCGGCGATCACGATCTCATCGGGAACGCGCGTCCCGGAGAGGATGGAATCGAGGAGCGGGCCCACGGTCGCCGCTTCGTTTCGGACCGTGACGATGAGTGCGACCGGCTCCAAAGGAGGGCGCGTGTCTAGGGCCTGGACTCGAAGGCTACCATCCGCCCGGACGCGTCTCGCAGACGGCGTACGGTGCCCGGGTCCACTGGTCCTTCTGGAAGTACTTGAGCCCGATGCGGAGGATGTCGTCCGAGGTGATGCCGTCGATCTTCGCCGGGAGGAGAATCGGGTAGTCGATTCCCAGACCGAACAGCTCCGAGCGCCCGAACTGCAGCGCGCGGGTCGGGTTGGAGTCGAGCGCCATGTAATAGCCCCCGGAAGCGAGCGTCTTCGCGCTCACGAGATCCGGAGCGAGATCGCCATGAAGCGGCAGGAGCGCGGCCTTCTTGATCTGGCGGAACATGAGCTTCACCATGTCCTCCTCCTGCAGCGGCCCCGCGACCACAACGGTCGCGAGCAGCGGGCATTCGTCGAGGGCCTGGGAACAGACCGCGTTCACACCCTTCGCGCCCCCGGTCGTCATGACGAACTGCTGCAGCCAGCCGTTCGGCCCGCCGAGCAGAGAGGCCACCACGTAGAGAGCGGGAACATCCGGGCTCCGCGCGGGCGGACCGTTGAATGCAATCGTGACCGTGGACATGGGCCCGGCCCCCAGCTCCCACTTCTCGCGGAATCCGTCGAATTCGCCCTCCTGCGCCACGGTCCCCGGCTGAAACGCCTTCGACGCGACGTCGTGGAAGGTCCGCTCGATCTCCGGCTGAACCTCGGAAGGATTCACGTCCCCGAACACGGAGACGACCATGTTCGGCTGCACCACCGTCGTGTGATACCAATCGAGGATCTGGGTGTGCGGAATGCTCACCAGCGTGCGGTGGCTCCCCAGCGCCGGCAGCCGGTAGCCGCTCACGAGGTACTTGGTCGGGAAGATGAGGCGCTGGCGCTGCGCGTCGTCATCGTGAAGCCACCGGTCCAGCGCATCGAGCGCGTAGATTCGCGTGGCGTCCACGTTCACGGTGTCGAGATCGGGGTGGGAGAACATCGAACCGAGGAGCTTGGTCGCGTCCTTCCAGGTGTCGGAAGGAACCGTGACCGAACATCCCCACATGTCCTTGTCCTGATACGACACCAAGGCGCCGATCGAGGACAGGGTCTGCCGGTAGGTGCGGCCCTTGCCCTCCGGATCGTTGGAATTGAGCATGAGCTCTCGAACGAGTGTTGTGATCCCGTTGTTGTTGTCGTTCTCGTATCGGACGCCGCCCATGAGGTAGACCGCTACCGTGACGGACGGCGCGCTGTGGTCCTCGCCGGTGAGAAGCCGCGTTCCGCCGGGGAGCACCGTGCGGACCACCCTGCCGCGCCCGGCACCGGTCGGCTTCGCCATCGCGGCCGCCTTGAGCGGCGCGTCGATCCGGGCCAGCCGCTCGGCGTCGGCGCTCGCGGTCGCCTGCGGGCCGGTGCGGTAGGCAACCTCGTAGACGGACTGCTTCTCGCGAATCCGGCGATCGAGGTCCGATGCCTTGACTCTCGCCGCGAACGTATCGGGACCCATCTCCACGAGAACCGCTCGCTTCATGTCGAGGTACTTGCGCGCGACCGCGACCAAGTCCTCGGGACGGAGGGCCCTCATCCGCTGAAGATAGGCATCGTCGATCCCCGGGGCCCCGCGGAGCACCCCGATGGCCATCGCGCGGCCGAGGCCGCTCTGGTCCGCGCGCGCCGCGATTTCGCGCTGCACGGTGATTCGGATCGCGGCCTGGAATTCATCCGGGGTGATGGGCGTGGAGCGCGCCTGCTCGATCAGATTCAAGACCGCCCCCTCGGCGTCCTGAACGCTGTCCGGGTCCACCGAGAAGGTGAGCGCAACCGTGCCGCCGTCCGGCTCGTACTCACGGACCGCGGCGGCGCGGGTGAACTCGGAGTTCCCGGCGTTGAGGTGCGCCTGCGTACGCGAGATCGGGCTGTCGACGAGGACCGCCATGAGCGCGTCGAGCGCGAGCGCGTCGGCGCTCCCCCACGCCGGCGCGGGGAATCCGATCGTAATCGCCGCGCCCTGGGTATCGGCCGGGTTTCGCTCGAGGGCCACGCGGGGGCCGTTCGCGAGCGCGCGCTCGCTGATCCGGGCCCGCGGCGTTGCCTTGCCGTGCGGCATCGCGGAAAACGCCGTCGCGACTTTCTCCGCGACCTCTTCCGGGTCGACGTCGCCGGTCACGACAACAGTCAGATTTTCGGCGACGTAGCGATCATGATAGAAGCGCTGAATCAAGGTGGGCGTGATCACGCTGAACTCTTGCTCGCTGACCGCGAGCGGCGAGACCAGAGGATTGCCCTCGTGGAGCCGGGCGCGCACCGAATTCACCGACGCCCGATCCGCGCCCGCGAGGATCGTCCGGGATAGTCCCTCCGCCCGCCCGATCGCGAGATCGACGACCGGCTTCTCCAGGCGGGCCTGGATGAGACCCTCCGACAGGAGATTGAGCCCGGTTCCGAGCGAGCGCGCGGGGAGCGTCAGGTCGAAATAGGAATAATCGTATCCGGCCTCGCTCGAGAAGTTGCCCGCCAGCCCGTACACCTCTTTCTTCATCGCCCCCGGATCGCGGTGGGTCGTGGCCTCCATGATGCACTGCGCCGTGGCGACGGCGAGCCCGCGGTCCTTCGCCGCTTCATCGCGGGTGCCCCCGCGGACCCAGGCCTGGATGGATACGACCGGTCGCGTGTGGACCTCGCGCACGATGACCGTGACCTTGTTGGGAAGCACCCGAACGAGGTCCGGGACCGCTGCGGCTTCGTGGGTTGGAACGACGAGGAGCAGGACGAAGAGCGAGAGCGCGGGGCTGAGACGCATTCGGTTGGAGACCTCCGAGAACGGGGTAAGCATCGGCCTAGTCGCAACTCTACCGCATCTCTGAATAAAAACGAACCCCGGCGGAAGGTTCCCCGCCGGGGCCCCTGCACGGGTCGCTATGGGCTCAGACCGAAAGTTTGACGACGTTCGCCGCCTGCTTCCCCTTCTGGCCCTCCACGGGTTCGAACTCGACGGTCTCACCCTCCGCGAGCGTCCGGAATCCGTCGCATAGGATCGCCGAGTGGTGGACGAAGAACTCCTCGCCGGAGTCCTCGCGGATGAACCCGTATCCCTTCGTCTCGTTGAACCACTTGACCGAGCCTCGGTGCTTCAATTTCAGGCCCCTCCTTTCCGCCCTGGTGCGGTTGGAGATCTGATGATTCT
Source organism: Candidatus Eiseniibacteriota bacterium (assembly GCA_041486775.1). GTDB lineage: Bacteria > Eisenbacteria > RBG-16-71-46 > SZUA-252 > SZUA-252 > WS-7. The sequence goes on from JBGPMB010000005.1 coordinate 27,400, forward strand.
ACGAGGCGCCGACCCCCCTCCCGGTACGAACGGACTGGAAGCAATCCCTGCAATAGACGGGCTTGCCCGCGGTCGGCTTGAAGGGAACCTGGGTCGTCACGCCGCACGAGGAACAGACCGCCTCGTGGAATTCGCGCGAGGACGCCCCCGTCGAAACCGGGGAGGCTCCAAATCCTCCCGCGGCCGGTCCGCTGCCCTGCCGCTTCTTCTCATCGCGGCAACGGCGGCACCGGGTCGGCTCGTGTTGAAACCCCCGCTCCTTGTAGAAAGCCTGCTCCCCAGCGGTGAAGACGAACTCCTCCCCGCAATCCCGACACTTGATCGACTTGTCACTCTCCACCATGAAGCCTCCGAAGCGCTCCCGCCTGAATACACGAAGCCCCTGGCGGGCGAGTGGCGCCAGAGGCAAGGGCGTAGCATACGAGGATCTCGTTGGGATGAAGCGGGAAGGTGTGAACCGGGGTTAGACCGTGCACTGAGTTCCGCTCGTTGCTACCGGAGATCTCCCCACCGCGCGGAGAGTTGACGACACACACGATAACTATATAGAATCTAGGTACTTGTGTCAAGGGATTTGCTTCGATTCCGCCCCATCTCCCCTAACCCCAAGAACTGTGATGGCCAGAGTGGAGCACGCCGAATGTCCGTAACGCAAAGCAGAAATCTCTCCTTTGTGGCCCTGGTGGCCGTGATCGCGCTGGCATCCGGCCTTCCCGGAGCCGTGTCGCAGGTACATGCCGGGTGGCCGGCCCAGCCGGAATCCCTCCTGATCCTCCACACCAACGACATCCACGCGCACCTCATGCCCTTTGAGGACACGCAGGGGAGCCTCGTGGGCGGAGCGTCGGCCAGAGCCGCTTTGATTGCGGGCCTGCGCGGCCGTCGGGGAAAGACACTTCTGCTCGATGCCGGGGATGTCTTCCAGGGCACACCTTTCTACAACTATTTCCGCGGTGTCCCCGACTACCGGTCGATGTCGCTCATGCACTATGACGTGGGCGCGTTCGGGAATCACGAGCTGGACGACGGGCCGGCATACTGGCTTCGCGCCCGCAAGGAAGCCTCGTTCCCCATTCTGACCGCGAACGTGTTCGTCGCGGCCGACAGCGCCTGGGCGGCCCCGCTCGCCCCGGCGCCGGGAGCGGTGCGGAGGAGCGCTCGATGGATCGGTGGCCGGAGGGTTTCGGACGGCGCCCCGCTCCGCTTTCTCGCGACGCCCTATGTCATCGAGGACGTGGGAGGCATCAAGGTGGGGATCCTGGGCCTCACGACGAAGGACATTGTGGAGATCGTCGACCGATCGCGAAACGGCGGCGTCGCGGTCACCGACCCCATCACCGCCGCGGCCGCTCTCGTCCCCGAGATCCGGAAGAAAGCGGACTTCGTCATCGCCCTGACCCATCTCGGCGTGGAGGACGACCGCTCGCTGGCCTCGCGCGTGCCCGGGATCGACATGATCGTGGGCGGGCACAGCCACACCTATCTCTGGCAGCCGATCTTCGTCTCGAATCACAACACGAACGGGTATCACGGCACCGCGATCATGCAGGCGGGCCGCTGGGGAGACCGCGTCGGACGGCTCGCGATCGCCGTCGGCCCGGCGGGAATCCGAGGACTCACGGACGCCTTGGTCGCGGCGCGTCCGAGCGAGGGAGAAGACCGCGCGGTGAAGGCCTTGCTTCAGCCCTATGCCGATTCGCTCGCCACCGCGATGAACAAGCCGGTGTTTCGAACTCGGTCGCGGGTGAGCATGTCGGGGCTGGAGGACGGCGACACGCCCCTGGGGAACTTCGTGGCTGACGCGATGCTCGAGTCCGCCGGCGGCGACATCGCGATCATCAATTCGGGGGGCATCCGGGCGCCCTTGCCCGCGGGCACCGTCACGGTCGGAGATATCTTCACGGTCCTTCCATTCGACAACACGTTGGTGAAGGTTTCGATGAAGGGTTGGCAGGTGCGGGAGCTCTTCGACTTCATCGCGCGGCGGATCGGGAAGCGCGGCTTCGCCCAGATCTCGGGAGCCTCGTTCGTGATCCGAAACGGACGCGCCTCCGACATCCGGGTCGGGGGCCGGACGCTCGAGTCCGACCGCACCTACAGCGTCGCCACGATCGATTTCCTCTACACCGGCGGAGACGGCTTCACGCAATTCGAGAAGGCCGGAGCGGCGGCGGCGACCGGGGTCCTGACGCACGACGCGGGGATCGAATTCCTGCGCCACCATCCCGACTACGAGTTCAAGAAGCGCGGACGGATCCGCTGGGAAGGCGGCATCCCGAGCCGCGACCTGCTGTCCCCGCGCTAGCGGGGGCGGAGGGCCACGTTCGCGTCGCCCAAGTTGGGCGGGACCTCATAGGGTCCGGCAGACGCCTCGAAGTACCCCGGCATCGAGACCGTGATCGCATAAGTCCCGCGCGGCAGACTCGGGATGACATAGGCCCCGGTCGAATCGGTCCGGACCTCGCCGTTCGCCGGTGACTCACCGGGCGCGGTCTCCTGGGACGGCGCGCTTCCATTCGGCGCGACGCGTGGCGAGCCCGCCACCGGCTCCCACCGGACCGTCGCGCCGGCGAGCGCCTCGCGCGTGACCGAGTCCGTGACCCTCCCCTCCAGCAAGGGGTAGAGGACCGCGTCGCGGACGTTCACGATCCCCCAGCCATACTGGTTGTCCGGCCGATCCGCACGGTTCGCGCTCATCGCGATCGCGTCGCGCACCGCCTCGGGACCCCAATCGGGATGCGCCGAGAGGACGAGCGCCGCGCAGCCCGCCACGAGCGGCGCCGAGAAGGAGGTGCCGTTCGCGCGCATGTACTGGTCGTAGGTACGCGCCAGCGCCGTGAACACGCCGACCCCCGGCGCCACGACGTCCGGCTTCACGCGACGATCGTACGTCGGACCCACCGAGCTGAAGCCGGCGAGATTGCCGATGCCGTTGACCGCGCCGACACTGATCGCGCCCGGCGCGTCAGCGGGAGCGCCGATGCTCCCCTGCTTCGGCCCCTCGTTTCCGATCGCGTTCACGACGAGAACCCCACGGGCGAGCGCGAGGTTGGCCGCGCGCGTGGCCACCGCGGTGCGCCCGTCGAGATCCCGCCAGTGGTACCAGAGGTGATAGGAGAGCGAGCTGGTGACGATGTCGGCGCCCTGGGCCTCCGCCCACTCCACGCCCGCGCACCAGTAGTCCTCTTCGACCGGAAGCTCCGAGCCGATCCGCTCCGTCTTGCCCAGGAGGTACTCGGCGCGATACGCGGGGCCGATGAGCTTCCCCGGCGCGTAGCCCGCGATGGTGGAGAGCACCGCCGTGCCGTGGTTCGACTGCGACCGTATGTCGGTGCGCGGGTCGTAGGAAGTATCGTCATCGCCGTTGATGAAGTCGCGCTGACCTCGCACCTCGAGCTGCCGGAGCGCTTCGTGATCCAGCTCGAATCCCGAATCGAGCACGCAGATGACGACGCCCTCGCCGTGGTCTCCCATCGCGTGCACCTCGGGTATGTGGAGCATGTCGATCTGGAGGAAGGAGGGGCCGGCGTTGAAGTCGACGCCCGCGTCCGAGACGGTGCCGGAGACCGGCGCCTCGTCCCACGATTCCCGCGCGACGGGACGCACCTCCGCGACGAACGGGAGGGCCTGGATGCGCGCGAGCGATTCGGCCGGAGCGGTGACGCTCACCGCGTTGAGCCAGCTCGAGCGCGTGCGGACGGCGCCTCCGCGCGCGGCGACTGCCGCGACATAGGCGGGATCCGGAGTGAGGTCGCGCTCGTCGAGGAGAGCGATTTCGTGGCGCTCGCGCGCGGCCTTGGCCCGCCTCGCGATCGCTCGCGGCGTGATCTTCCGCGCCGCCGCCGCGAGTGCGCGGTCCCGCGCGGGCCCAGCCTCGTCCAAGGCGCCGTGGTCCCGGAAGAAGACCCACGTCGCGGGGGCGGAGCCGCCGCCAGTCGCGCCCGCACTCGAGAGCGGCGAGGCGAGCAGCACGGCCGCGAGGATGACGGCGGCGCGCGGCATCATCGCTCCTAGAACGTGAACCGAACCGTGTAGTTCATCACCGCCGATTGTCCCGCGGGCACCGGGAGATCGAATTCGATCGTGTCCGCGTTCTTCCTCCGGTAGTCGACCGACTTCGCGGTGATCTCCCAGTTCCCGTAGAGCGTCTCGGCGACGGTGACGGTCACCGGCTTCATCCCACGGTTCCGGATCGAGATCGCGTACGAGTCCTCGGTCACGTTGCGCGAGACTCGTGTGTGCGAGACGCGGGTGCGGTCGCCAACCAGGTCGAACGCGGTGCCGCTCAGGATCTCGATCTTCTCCCCCGCGGCCGTGTGGCCGACCGCGTCTTCCCCGACCAGGGTCCGCGCGCCGGAGGGATCGCTCTCGTAGACCCGCACGCGCCCTTCAGGAAGCGGGAAGCCGAGCCCTTGCGATTTCTCATTCCCCAGCGCGAGGCGCACCCGCACGTGAGAGCCGTCTCGTGCCGCGTCGTACACATAGGTCCGTCGCGCGGGCACACGCGTGGGGCCCACGATGGGGACCTGCGTGGTCTCGAGGTAGCGGAGGTCCATCGCCCCCGCCAGCGGATAGAGGTGATAGGCGAAGAGGTCAAGCGCGCTCGGAGAGGGGGCCTTCGCCGCCGACTCTTCCGCGGCGGCACCCCGCTCCGGTGTTTCGCCCGCGCGATGGAGCTCTCCCGCGACGAGCGACACCTTTGCGTTCTCGAAGGAGGTCCCCGTTCGATTGACGATCGAGGCCCAGCCGGTCAGCTCCACCTCCTGTTCGCCCGGCGCGAGCACCGCCGCGTATTCGGCGGTCCACTCGATGCCCGACGTCAGGTAGGAGAGAACCGCGGACCGGTCCCCTGCCTTGGCGGTCTCCACCTCCCAGCGGAGCGAGGGCCGGGTGGCGAGCCCCATGCTGGGCGGAAACTCGATTTCCGTGAGCTGGCGGCGATTGATCATCGTCAGCACGCCGACGGAATCGCGGCGCTCGATGTAGAGATCGTCACCCTCGATGCCGACCAGGCGTCCGCCGTAGGCCTTGCCCACGTAGCGATAACGGATGGTGTCTCCGAGGAAGCGCCGGAACACGCGATCCCCGCTCCAGAGGTCGAAATCGAAGCTCTGGCGCAGCACCCGGAATCCTTGCCCCTCCAGACGCACGGACGTCGAGTCGATGCGGCGGGGCACGCCCTCGAGCGAGAGGTCGCTTCTGCCGCCCGCGAGGCTCAGCGTGTAAGGCTCCCGCACGAGCGCCTGATCGTCGTTGTAGATGACGATCTCGGTGGGACCCGGCGCGCGCTTCAAGGCCGCGGCCCGCGCGGCAGTGGGAACGAGCGCGGTCATCAGTAGTAGTACGAGTGGTATGCGGGATGCGCGCATGCGTCCTCCGGGTGGAACCCATTGGGATTTCCGAGCGTATGGAGCGCACGTTACGGCCCGCGCCCGGCGCGGTCAAGAATGCGGGCGACCGGCCGAGGCGGGAGCGAAGAACCGTGACGACGAGGCCTGGCAAACCGGGGGAACTTTGCGTTGACAGCGCCCGAGGGCGGGGATAACGTACCGCCGTCTTTCGGGCCGTTACCCAGGGCCAGTTCCAAAATCGCTTTGGAAACCTGCAATGGTGTTGCCTCGCAATCGGCTCGTCCCTTCAGCGCTGGCACGCGGCAAGGTTCAAAGCAACGATCGGTGCGCACGACGCTGAAGCCCTTACCCAACACAAATGAAATGAAACGCATAGCCAGAGCGCTCTTTTCACTGGAGGAGGTGAAGATTCAATGCGCAAGCGTGGCACCGTGAAGTGGTTCAATGAGTCGAAGGGATTCGGCTTCATCCAGCAGCCGGGCGGCGAGGACGTGTTCGTGCACTACTCCGCCATTCAGGGAGAGGGCTTCAAGACCCTGGCCGAGGGACAGGCGGTCGAGTTCGAGATCGTCGAAGGTCCCAAGGGCAAGCAAGCGGCCAACGTGACAACCGTCTGATTTCGCTTCGAACGGACGATGAGTGAAGCCCCGGTGGGTTCCGGCCCGCCGGGGCGCGGTATTTCCGCCCCCGTCCGGCTCCCGTTCGGCCCCAATAATTTGGGCGGCCGGTCCCGAGTCATCCGATATATAGTCGACGGCTTGCATGACCGAGAACCAGCCGGAAGGATCCACTCCTAGCAACATCCCGGAACTCCCTCCGGAGCCGGGCGGGCCGGCCCAGGCGTCCGGCGTCAGTCGATTCCTCGAGCGGGCGTTCCAGATCATCGTCGGCCCCGCGCGCCGGATCACCGACCCGCACCTCTTCCACAAGATCTCGCTCGCCGCGTTCCTGGCCTGGGTAGGGCTCGGCGCGGACGGGCTTTCGTCCTCCGCCTACGGCCCCGAGGCCGCCTTCCGCGCGCTGGGCGAGAACACCTTCCTCGCCATCCCGCTCGCCATCATGACCGCCATCACGGTGGTCGTGATCGCCGTGAGCTACATGCGGATCATCGAGCGCTTCCCCGCGGGCGGCGGCGGGTACGTGGTCGCGACCAAGATGCTCGGCCCCGGCGCGGGGCTCATGTCGGGAAGCGCGCTCCTCGTGGACTACGTGCTCACGATCGCCATCTCGCTCGCGAGCTGCTCCGAGTCGATCTTCAGCCTTCTTCCGCCCGGGCTTCAGGCGCTCCGGGTTCCGTTCACCTTCCTGCTTCTGGGCGGCCTCACGCTCCTGAACCTTCGCGGCGTCCGCGAGTCGGTCAAAGTCATCTCGCCCATATTCCTCGCCTTCATCGTGAGCCACGTGGGCGCAATCGGAGCGGCGGTCTTCCTGAACATCCACCAGGTTCCGCTCGAGGTGACCCATCTTCGAGAACAGTCCTCGCTGGCGGTCCAGACGACCGGATGGATTCCCCTTCTGATGATTCTCTTCCGCGCCTTCACGCTCGGCGGCGGGACGTACACCGGGATCGAAGCGGTGAGCAACGGCGTCCCCATGCTGCGGGAGCCCAAGGTCGAGACCGCGAAGGCCACCATGCGCTACATGGCCTTCTCGCTCGCCTTGATCGCGGGAGGCATTCTCTTCGGATATCTCCTCTATCAGGTGCATCCGGTGCCGGGTAAGACCCTGAACGCCGTCCTGTGGTACGCCGTCGCGGGTCAGCTCTTCCCGCCGGGGAGCCACGTCGGGAGCGCGCTCGTCGCCCTCCTCCTTCTTTCGGCGGGCGCCCTGCTCTTCGTCGCGGCGCAGACGGGATTCCTCGGCGGCCCGCGCGTGCTGGTCTACATGGCGCTGGACCGGTGGGTGCCTTCGCGGTTCGCGAATCTCTCCGAGCGCCTCGTCAGCTCCAACGGCGTCATGTTCATGGCGATCGCCGCGGCTGCCGTGCTCATGGTCACGGGCAGCGCCGTGCACATCCTCGTCGTGCTCTACAGCATCAACGTCTTCCTGACCTTCTCGCTCGCGCAGCTGGGGATGATCCGCGACGCGCTCAACTTGAAGAAGGAGGGAAAGCCGTGGGCGCATCCTTTGTTCGTGAGCGGGCTCGGCTTCCTCGTGACCGGATCGCTGCTGGTCGGAACCGTCGCCTTCAAGTTCAGCCAGGGCGGCTGGGGCACGCTTCTGCTCACGACGGTCCTGGCCCTCTGCTGCGTGGCGATACGACGCCACTACATTCGGACGGCGCTCAGCCTGCACCGCCTGGACGACACCCTGACCTCCGTTCCTCTCCCGAGGAGCGAGCCGACCACGACGCCGATGCAGCGGAACGCGCAGACCGCGATTCTCACGGTCACGAATTTCGGTGGCCTCGGGATCCACTCGCTCCTGAACCAGTTCCGCATCTTCCCGAATCAGTTCAAGCAGATCGTGTTCATCTCGGTCGGCGCGATCGATTCGGGAAGGTTCAAGGGCGCCGACGAGATCGAGGCCTTGCGGAAGAGCACCGAGACGGAGCTGGCGAAGTACGTCGATTTCGCGCGGAAGCTGGGAATCCCCGCCGAGTATCGCTACTCCATCGGCACCGACATCGTGGATGAGCTGGAGGCGTTGTGTCTCCAGGCCAGCAAGGACTATCCGCGCTCCGTCACCTTCGGCGGGCAGCTGGTGTTCCAGAAGGAAGGGACGATCGTCCGCTGGCTCCACAACCAGACCTGCCCCGCCTTGCAGCGGCGCCTGGCATTCCACGGCCTACCGATGGTGATCCTGCCGGTACGGGTGTACTAGGGGCGCGGCGCTGTGCCCTTCGAATTGCAGCCTGTTCTGGAAAGTGACCTCCTCCGCCTCCGACCGCTTCGACCCGACGACTGGGATGACCTCTTTGCCGTGGCCTCCGATCCCCTCATCTGGCAGCTGCATCCGAGCTGGGATCGCTACAAGGAGGAGGTTTTCCGGAAATTCTTCCAGGACGCCCTGGACTCGGGTGGCGCGTTGATCGCACTCGACTGCAAGGATGGCCGGGTCATCGGCTCGTCGCGTTACCACGGATTCGACGAAGAAAAGAGCGAGATCGAGATCGGCTGGACGTTCCTCGCGAGGTCCTACTGGGGCGGGACGTACAACAAGGAGATGAAACAGCTGATGCTGCAGCACGCCTTCAAGTTCGTGAAGAACGTCGTCTTTCTCGTCGGTCCGCAGAACTGGCGCTCGCAGCGAGCCTTGGAAAAGATAGGCGCGGTTCGCGCGGGATCACGGCGCGACGGAAGTGGCGTGGAGAGTCTGGTGTTCCAGATCACCCCACCGTGGGCGCCTTCGCGGTGACGTGACGCCGGCACTGTCGCCATAGCCGTGGCGCCAGGCAGGGCCGCGCGTACACGGCGCGCGACCCCGAGGCTTGGCACCCCGAAAGACAGGGGGCCCGGCTCAGGCAGGGCTGCGTGAGCGCCGGGCCCCTCTGATCTTCACTCGGCCCCGCATGGGTCTGGGATGTCGTGGACGTACCCATCCACACATTAGGGCGCAGTCCCTCCACCGCACCCCGGGAGCCTTCCGCCGCAGGGTTCCGCGTGCGCCGGCCATCTCCCCCCAACCGCCCCCGTCTCAGGGCAACCCCATCCAGCGGGTCGTGATCCGCGCGCAGTCACGCATGCAGGGTCGTTCCGGCCGCGCGGCACGTGGTGGGGTAGGGCAAGCGCTATGCCATCGCCCGATCGCGTAATTGCTCTGCCTAGGATGGGCTGGGGTCCCGCGCCCGCGACGGACTCCTGACACCGTCAAGGCAACCGATGTGGGTCCCCTTGGATTGTCGCCAGCGCTGCGGATAGGTCCGACAGAGAGCGGATGTGTACCAGCGGCTCATCGGGACCGGCAGTCCCATCTCGGTCGAGCCATATGGCATGGAGACCCGCGCCGCGCGCCGCCTCGGCATCGATGTCTCGGCGGTCCCCGACATAGACCGCCTGCGACGGTGACACCTTCATCCCCTCACAGGCGATAAGGAAGATTTCAGCGGAAGGTTTGGCAAATCCGCAATCGGCCGACATGACCATGGCGGCGAAGCGCTCAGCGATGCCGTTGCGCGCAAGCTTGGTGTGCTGCTGGGCGAGTTCTCCGTTGGAGATGACGCCCAGACGGTGGGCCGATAGTCCAGCTAGAGCCGGTTCGACGTCGGCGTATAGGCGGCAGTTCGACACGTAATCATCCAGGTACGCCGCCACCAGCGCGTCAGCGGCGGCATCGGAAAGGCTCGAATCGATGAGCTCGCGAAGGCGCGCGCGGCGTTGCTCCTGGCTGGACACCTTCCCCGCAAGGAACCGGCCGTAGTGGCGCTCCAAGGCGTCCCGCCATCGACGATGGAAATCTCCAACTGCGCCCGGAAGCCCGAGCCTGCGGTGCAGTGACGTGACGGCGATGACCTCTGCTTGATCGTGGTCGATCAATGTGCCGTCAATGTCGAAGAGGACGACCATGGGTCACGCCCCCTCGCGGGCCCATGCCTCCGCGACTTCCCTGCCCCGCGCGACGTCATCCACCACCAGAATGAGTTGGTGGTCGTGGTTACTGTAGAGGACTTCGATATTCACGCCTGCCTCGGCCATCCGGCGCGTCAGCTGGCCCAGCTGACCCGGTACACCTTGCTTGAGCCGCAGCGCGACCACTTCCCGTTGCGCGGCCACCCGGATGCCCGCTCCCTCGAGTGCCTCCCGCGCGGCGGCCGCGTCCGCGAAGAGAAAGTGGGCCACGCCCCGGTCTCCGACGACCCAGGCGCCTCCGCCCTCGATACTCACACCCGCGCGGCCCAAAGCCTCTCCCATGTCGGCAAGAGCGCCGGGCCGGTTCTCCAGGGCGATCGTCAAATCCGTCATGGCTCCCTCCACGAACCCTCCCTCATCCGATTCGCTGCGTGCGCTTGATGTCGAGAGGATGGTCGATCAGCGTCTCGATGCGCTCGAGGAAACGGACCGTATGCGGCATCTCGGCGTGAATCTCGAAGGCCGCCTCATCCTTCCAGCGCGAATGGATGAAGAACGTCTGCGGATCCCGAGTGCCGCGAAACACGTTGCTGCTCACGCATCCGGGTTCCGCGCGCGTGGGGGCCAGACCGGCAAGCATCGTTTCGACCACCGCATCCTCACAACCAGGCTTCGCGTGGAATCGTCCAAAGATGCAGAGCTCCATGTCATCTCTCCTTGATCCGGCGGGTAAGCCGGCTTGACTCACGAATATCGTTCCTCGTCCGGCTCGAAGAGCTTCGGGAGAAGCTCCGCCATCGCGACGACATCCAGCAGATTATGGTGGAACACCGGGAGCAGCCGGTGCGGCTGACCATGCTTCACGTACTCGTGATAGGCGCCCGGAATCTCCGAGCCGTCGATGTCCCCCGCGCGCAGCCGGCGCAGCACGCGCCACTCGAGTGTCTTCAGCTTGCAATCGGGGAGACGATCCTTCCACCGACGCCGCACCATCCAGAGCAGATCGAGATGCGGGATCGAGACCTGAAAGCGCATCCGATGGTAGACCGCGCGATGACGCAGGAACGGAAGGTCGAAGGTCTTCCCGTTGTAGGTGACGAGAAAGTCGTGCTCGCTCAGGATCCGCTCCATCTCCGCCAGCAGCGCGCGCTCCTCGCCGTAATCGCGTGCGAAAAGCTGCCGCAGGACGAGATTCCGGTCGCCGATGTGACAGAGCCCCACGAGGAACACCGGCTGCGACTGAAGCCCGCACGTTTCGATGTCGAGAAAGAGCATCCGGCGGTGCCCGAACTTCCGGAAGAGCCCGCGCTCGGGCGGATCCATCGCCTCGATCGCCTCGGGTAGCGTGCGGGGCGCGGGCCGCGCGTCCTCTGCGTCCGGGTCGTCGCCGTACGCCGGCGGCCTCCCGAGCTGCTCGTACTTCTTGAGCAGCGGCGTGGGGCGCTCGTTCAGGTCGGTGTAGAGGCGCTCGTGCACGAACAACGGTCCCTCGCGCCCGATCATGACGCCGCCGGGGAGGATGTCCTCGATGGAGGTGGGGACGATGCGCGGCTCTGACCGCGGGCGGCGCACGGCGGGGTCGAGGGTGGGGCCGCGGAGCATCGCCCCGATGCGCTGCCGAATCGCCGAGGAGATCATCGCGCCCGAACCGGCGCCGAGGAGATCACCGACCCAGCATTCTCCGTAGCAATGCTTCGGTCGCGGCCTTGCTGGGGATGGGCCAGCCGCCGTAGAGGTCGGGGTCTTGTTGCTGCGCCGGCCGCAGCACAGGGAGCCCCACGCACGAAGGGCACCCCATCTCGCAGGGGCAGTCCTCGATCAGGCGCAGCGACGCGCTCAACAGCTCCCCCACGATCGCGTACCCGCGCTCGGCGTACCCCAGCCCGCCCGGGTAGCGGTCGTACATGAAGATCGCGGGCTCGCCGAGATTCGCGCTGTCCAGAATGCCGCCGATGTCGGGCCGGTCGCACATCACATGAAGTGGAAGGATGGTGATGAGGAGGTTTCGCAGCCCCGACATCCCCTCGCGCGGATTGAGGCCCGCGATCTTGACCTGGTTCCGCGTGCCCTCGCTCGGCTGGATCCAGAGCGCCACCGTGTCCAGCTTGAGCCGCGGAAGATCGAGCGGGTGATACCCGATGGCATCCAGGCTCCGGAAGCGAATCTTCTTCATCGCGACCGTCTGCCAGGACACCTCCGCCGGTCCCAACCCGATGGTCTCGTCCCCGAGCTTCTTCGACTCCCGCGTCTCCTCCAGCTTGAGATGCGTGTCCAGTACGGGCTGCGTGTAGTAATCCACCTCGCGCGGCTCGACGTAGGCGATCTTCTGTTTGAGATCGAGTTCCCGCACGAAATACGTGTCCCCTTCATGAAGGTAGATCGCCTCCGGGTACACCAGCTCCGGCGCGCTGATGGAATCCACCGTGCCCAGCACCGCGTTCTCGCGCGTCTGGTCGAGAATGGTGAACGTATCATCCGAGATGGTGCGGAGATTCACGCCGCCGGCGGGATACTCGGACGAGGACCAGTAGCGGAGCCCGTCGAGCGACTTGAACGAGCCCTCTTCCTCGAGGATGGCCGCGATCGCGGGGGCGCGGCTCCCGAAGATCAGTTCGTCCTCCTCGCTCAGCGGCAGCTCGTAGGCCGCGCACGAGAGTTGCGAGGCCAGGACGTAGGGATTCTCGGGATCCAGGACCGCGCTCTCGACCGACTGCCCGAAGAAATAGTTCGGGTGGCGCATGAGGTACTGGTCGACCGGATCCTCGTACGCCACCACGACCGCGAGCGAGGGCAAGAGCTTCCGGCCCGAGCGCCCCGCCTGCTGCCAGGTGCTCGCGATGGTGTTCGGAAAGCCGACCAGGATCGAGGCGTCCAGGGTGCCCACGTCGATCCCCAGCTCGAGCGCGTTCGTCGAGATCACGCCGCGCAGCTCGCCGGCGAAGAGGCGGCGCTCGATGGCGCGGCGCTCCTCGGGAAGATAGCCGCCGCGGTAGGGGCTCAGAAGATCGGCCAGCCCGCGCGATTCCCGCTCGAGCCTCTCGCGCGCGTAGCGATAGATCAGCTCGGCGACGACGCGCGCCTTCGTGAACACGATCGACTGGACGCCGCGCTTCAGCAACGCCACCAGCATCCGCTCGGCATCGACGGAGGCGCTTCGGCGCTCGGGTGAATCCGGCCCGTACGTGCGCGGGTTCCAGAAGACGAAGAGCTTCGGGCCGCGCGGCGAGCCGTCCTGGTCGACAACGCTGACATCATCGTTGACGAGCAGCTCTGCAAGCTCCTGGGGGTTCCGCAGTGTGGCTGATGAACATAGGAACTGCGGCTCCGCGCCGTAATGCCGCGCCACACGTCGCAGCCGGCGCAGGACGTTCGCCACATGCGAGCCGAAGATGCCGCGATAGGTGTGCACCTCGTCCACCACGACGTAGCGGAGGTTCGAGAAGAAGCGCCCCCAGCGTGCGTGGTACGGGAGGATTCCCTGGTGGAGCATGTCCGGATTCGTGAGGATGGCGTTCCCCGTCTCGCGGAGCTTCCGTCTCGCCGAGCCCGGCGTATCGCCGTCGTAGGTGCCGGTCGAGAGCGCGCGAGAGAGATCGTGCGAGTTCTCGGCGAACCGCCGCAGCCCGCGGAGCTGATCCTGCGCGAGCGCCTTCGTCGGGAAGAGATAGAGGGCCGTCGCCGGCTTCTCGAGGAGGAGCCGCTCCAGCACCGGGATGTGATACGCGAGCGATTTCCCCGAGGCGGTCCCCGTCGCGACCACGACGTGCTTCCCGGCGCGGGCGAGGTCGATGGCCTGGGCCTGATGCGAATAGAGGCGCGTGATGCCCTGCGTATCGAGTACGTGCGCCAGCGCGCGCGGTAGCGGCTCGGCCAGCTCGGCGTAGCGGGCGGGGCGAGCCGGGAGGCTCTGCGCGTGCACCAGCTCGGGCTCGCCGCGACCGCGCGAGTCTTGTAGCGCGAGCAACAGCGTGCGGAACTCCTCGATCGACTCCACCCCAGGCCGGGCGGCTCGCGACTCAGCCTCGAACAGCTCCCCGAGGCCACCGGCCTGCTGCGCCGGATGAATGCGATTGCTGATCATTCTCGACCACCTACGTCGCGGTCCTCTGCGGCCGCCACCCGTGCCTCCTGGCGCCTTTGTCTCATGAACTCCCTCCCGAACACGCGCTCCGCCTCGAACTGGTTGTGCGCGCGGCATCGCAGCCGGATATTGTCCACCGTGGCCTTTCCCCCTCGAGCGAACGGCTCGGCGTGATCGAATTCCAGGAATTGCCGAGACCTGCACCGACCTCCGGTGATGCTGACAAACGTGCAGCGGCCTCCGTCGCGCTCCCAGGCTGCACGTCGGACAGCTGCGGGGATGTAGCGGGACGGCGTGCCCCCCTCGGAGCTCGAGACTTCGTGACGTAGGTCGCGAGTGCTGACACCGAGCTTCCGCACCTCGAGTTGTGAGATCAGGGCATCCAGGGCTCGGTCGATGACTTGAGCCAGGTCACCCGTCGGGACGGCATGACTGAGAAGCCCCTGCGCGTGACGCAGCTTGTCGTGAGTGCTCTTCGGAACCACGAACTGAAAGTGAAATCGTGGTGCCGCTTGATCTCCAACTCGTCCCAGGACGAGTTCCTCATTACGTACTTCCACGGAAGTCGGCCCCGTGGCGGCGATCGCCGGCAGCGATGCTGCATCGGATTCAGCGGCGGCGAGCAGCGGCAACGGCGCGACCGGCGGATCGCTCGGCTTCGCCGGGATAACTCGAATCCTCGTTACCGGGCTCGGAGGCGTATCCGACGAGGCGAACCGCTCGGCGAGGAACTCCTCGACCTCGATCTTGCGCTTGTGAGTGGCCGCCTCGATCAACGCGGCTACGTTCTCGTGTGTGAGGTGGGGCGCGATCAGAGAAACGGCCGCGAGATTGAGCCGACCGTCCGATACCGCCGTGAAGAGCTCGGGAAACTGTCGGGCCGCACGCGCGGCGCGGATCCGGCGGTACGCGGCGTCGTCCGAGAAGCGCAGCCTCTCCACGCAGAATGCGTGCATGGATGGATACCCGGCCGGGAGATACAACCGCCGCATGTCCACCTCGGCGAGGTGGGCGAGCAGCGTTGCCGCGTTCGCCCGGTCCTGGTGGACGAGCGAGGTGAGCTGTCGAAGCAGGACAGCGTCGGTGAGATGGGCCAACGAAACCATGGAAGCACCTCTACCGGGGCGGTTGGCCGGAGGAAGCTGGGGGCGGCGCTCGCAAAGCCACGACGATCGGCCTGCCACAGAGGGGCCGGCGTGCGGGGTGGCCATCATCACAACAATCCTGTCTGCTCGCTGATGTGCGGCTCCGGCATGCCCAGCAACGTGCGCATCAATTTCGCGCCCGTAGCGGCCTGTCCCGCGTGGCAATTGTTGAAGAACACGAAGGTCTTCTGCGTTTTCTGGTTCAGCTCGCGGATCTTGTCGGCCCATTCCTTGAGCTCCGCCTCGGAGTACAGGTAGTCGTAGCGGATGAGCTGGCGGTCGCGGGCGGGCTTCGCGGGGGCACCCGCTCGCGCCGCAGCCCCCTTGCCGGAGCCGCCACCCTCATCCCCCGCGTACCAGCTCTTCGCGTTCCGTCCATGGAACCGCACGTACGCCAGCGGCCCCGTGGCGCGCGCGACCCGCGGCAAGAGGCCGGGCAGATCCGGCTCGTCCACGCTCACGTATCCCAGGCTGGCGCGCTCCAGGAATTCGAACACGTCCTCGTGCATCCAGGATCGGTGCCGGAACTCCACGAACAAGGGCGCGCCCTCCAGGCGCTCCTGCATCTCCACCAGGAACTTCTCGTGCTCTTCCGAACGGTGGAACGCCTGTGGGAATTGCGCGAGCACGCCGCTCAGTTTCCGCGCCGCGCGCAAGGGGGCGAGCGCCGCCTGAAACGCCTCGTACACCGCGGCGTCGCGCGACAGCCGATGGGTCATGTCGCCATGCGCCTTCACGACGAACTCGAAGCCGGCGGGCGTCTTCCGCTCCATCGCCGCGAAAGTCGACGCAGGCGGGATCCGGTAATACGTGGAGTTGACCTCGACCGTGTTGAACTGCCGGACGTAGTAGTCGAGCTGCTTCGCGCGCTCGAGCCCCGGCGGGTAGAACACACCGTACCAGTCGGGGTAAGAATAGCCGGAGGTGCCCAGGAGGATCACCGCGCCA